>CANRCZ010000001.1 GCA_947629265.1 uncultured Bacilli bacterium
ATGGCATACGAACACACAGTTATGACTATGAATGATTGGATAAATGCAACGGATAAATTATTAAAATTTAGAGAAAAGAATATTTTAACTCATTCTGGCAAAATAACTCATAAGGAAGCAATAAATAAAGCTGAAAGAGAATATGAAAAATACAGGATAATTCAAGATCAAAGATATATATCTTCAATGGATGAATTTTACAATAAATATCTTAATGAAACTAAAAATAGTAGTGACAAGAATTAATGTTAATAAAATCATTGTTAACTAATGAAAAATAATTTAAAAAAGGAGTGAAAATATGAAAATTGATTGGATATCTCTTTTTATAGGAGGAATTATTGGGGCTTTTTTTAGTTGGATAATTACAAAATTTTATTATGAAAAATCAAAAAAAGATAGTAATATAAGTGCTGAAAAAAAGAATATAAGTGACGAAAAAAAACACCAAGAAATAATTGAAAAGTTAAATGATATAAAAGATAATAGTATAGGATTTGAGGTTATAGAAGAATTAAAGGATAAAAATCAATAAAAAAGATATTAATTTATTATATTTTGTAGCCAAAGAAAATCAAAAATATTAAAAACTGAATTTTCAGTTTTTTCTTTGTAATGATTGAAAATATAATATAAATATTATATAATTAGAATGTAAAAATAAAGAAAAGGAGACAAGAAAAATGAAAGAGAAAATAAAGCTTGGGGGGGGGTTATCTACTAATAATTTTAGTACTATTAGTGATAACTAATGGTATAACATATGGAGCTAGTCAATTGACTAGTGATGGTGTGAGTTACACTAGAGGTAGTAATACTATGAGTGTAAAGCAAGCTTTGGATGATTTAATGAGTAAGTCATCTAAAGTTGATGATTTAGAGAAAAAAGCTAATGAATTAGAAGAAAAATCAAAAGTTTATAAGTATGCTAAATTAGCTGACGTAGTAAAACAAGGCGACTATGTAGCGTATAATGCTGGGACATGGGATTCATCAGTAAAATTACCGACAACTCAAGGAAACTTTGGCGGTTATACTGCTAGTACTAGTAAAAATGCCAGTGTAGTTTGTGAGTCTGGTTGGGGTTCAACAAACTTAAAGGGATGGCGTGTTCTAAAAGTTGTAAGTAATCAAGTGTATTTAGTCCACGCAGGTCAACCTGAATGTTATTATCATGGAATTAATTCAAGTGATAGTTTAACGAAATTAGACTTAAGAGCTCAAAATACATATGTAGATGGAAAATATGCTGAGTCTGCACATGCAATGACTTATCAAGAAGCTTTTGATATTACTGGTAGTGAAAATACTACCACCAAGGATTTAAGAAAAACAGATGCTAGATATTGGTTAGCAGCTGCGGTTAACAGCACTGACTTGCGAACTGTGGATCCTTCTGGTAATATCAGTAAAAGTGGTGGATATGCACACGGTTTCCGCCCGGTTGTAGTTCTAAAATCAACTGTCTTTACAACAGGTCAAGGTCAAGATCAATTTAGTCAACCAGCTTGGATACTTGTATAATGATAAATAAAAAATATTAAAAGCTGATAATTTAGCTTTTTTTCTTTTGAATAAATAAAACAGTATTGAAAATACAATATAAATTTAGTATAATTAGAGTGTAAAATAAAGAAAAGGAGACAAGAAAAATGAAAGAGAAAATAAGGCTTGGGGGGGGGTTATCTACTAATAATATTAGTACTATTAGTGGTAACTAATAGTATTACATATGGTGTAAGTCAATATACAAGTGATAGTGTAAGTTACACTAGAGATGGTGAAACTAAAAGTGTGAAAGAAGCATTAGATGATTTGATTGTTAAGGTTGATAAAAAGAGTGGAAACTTTAATATTACATTAGCTGAACAACCAATAGTAAATGGTAAAACAGTAAGTGCGACTACATATAAAAATCTTGTTAATACTGTAATAGATAAAATGGTTACTGCAATGGGATCAACAGCAACAATGGCAGAGTTAACAGCATTAAAAAGTGCAACATTAACATGGACAAGTGAAAATTCTACTATTGCAACTGTAAACGGAACAAATGTAACAGGAAAATCTGTAGGAAAAACAAAAATAATAGGAATAGATAGTACAGGAAAAAAAGTAACAGTTCCAGTAAATGTAATTGCAGGTGAATATTTAGCTCAAAAAGCAAAAGTAGGAGATTACGTAGCTTATGATGCTGGTAACTGGAATGTCGCTACAAATATACCATGGTCTCACGGACAATTCGGAGGAAATGGAACGGGTAATAAAGGAAATAGTGTAACTTGCGAGTCTAGATTTGGTTCACCAAATTTGAAAGGTTGGAGAGTGTTAAAAATTGATAGTGGCCAAGTCTACCTAGTCCACGCTGGACAACCCGAATGTTATTATCATGTTTTTGAAAGTACTACTACCGCATATGGTGCTGCAAGTAAAAAAGCATTAGATGATCACGCTCAGAGTGTATATGTAAATCAATACGCACAATCAGCACATGTTATGACTAAAGACGAGGTTGAAGCTATTACCAATACTAGTGATACTTTACGAAAAACCGGAACATATTATTATCTGGCCACTGCAGCTTCTCAGTACTTGTATTACGTGAGTGATGATGGTAGCTTCGACTACACCGGCAGCAACCATTCTTGGGGTTTTCGCCCAGTTGTAGTTCTGAAATCTACAGTCCTAACTACAGGTGAGGGACAAGATATGTTTGGAAATAAAGCTTGGATAATAGCATAAACAAAAAACGCAATAACTGCGTTTTTTATACTACTTATGATAAGTTTCATTATTAATAATTTTATAACAACGATATATCTGCTCTAACAATATAACCCTAAATAATTGATGCGGAAAAGTTAACTTAGAAAAAGATAATTTTAAATCACTCAATTTTTTAATATCATCATGTAAACCATAAGAACCACCAATAATAAAAGTAATATTAGGATTATAAATTTGAATTTCCTCTATTTTTTTAGATAAATCTACTGAATTATACATATTACCATCAATCTCTAAAGTAATAATATAATCACCCTTTTTAATTTGTTTTAAAATTAAATCTTTTTCACTCTCTAAAACTTTATCAATATCATCATAACTTTGATCCTTTAACTCAATAATTTCTAAATTAACATACTTTTTAATTCTTTTAGAATATTCATTGATAGCTTCAATCAAAAAATTTTCCTTAATCTTACCAATACAAATAATCTTAATCATAATTCAATAAGTTCAGATCTTTCATACTGTGAAGCTATAACAATATTATCAAAATCAATATTATGACTTTTTAAAGTACTATTCAAAGTATCAAGTGCTAAAGTAGGATCATTATTTTCCTCACTTAAATGTGCTAAAAAAATTACTTTTGTCTTATCACCAATAAACTTAGATAAATAAAAAGATGAATCCTTATTAGAAAGATGACCACTATCCCCTAATATTCTTTGTTTTAAATAATAAGGATAACTACCATTCATCAATTTATCAATATCGTGATTACTTTCCATAATATAAGCACTATGATTAGATAATTTATCAAAATTCTTATCCTTAATATAACCAGTATCAGTTATATAAACAACTGACTTATTATCATAACTTACAATATAAGCATTAGAATCACTAGCATCATGAGACGTTTTAACTACCCTAACTAATAGATCATCAATATAAAAATCACTATCGATTAAATGATAATTATCGATAACAAACTGTTTAGATAGATCATCATACATTTTCTTAGTTAAATATAAAGGAGTATGATATTTCTTTAAAAACACCTTTAAACCTGCTATATGATCACTATGTGTATGCGTTATCAATATTCCCTTTAAACTACTAGGATTAACCATTAACTCTTCTAAAAGTTCAACCGCATGAGAACTAGTAATACCTAAATCAATTAAAATCGCTGTTTCATCATTTTTAATTAATGTACAATTACCCTTAGAACCACTTGCTAGTACACATACCTTTAAACTACTCATGTTCTAACCTCTCATTATTATCAAAATTAACAAATGTCGATTTATCACGTTTAAAAATCAAATCGACCGTTGTCGTAGGACCATTACGATGCTTTCTAATAATAAACTCACTTTTACTAGTATTTTCATCGATCATTTTAGTAGGATCATAATAATCCTCACGATATAAGAAAGCCACGATATCAGCATCCTGTTCAATAGAACCAGATTCCCTTAAATCACTTAAAATCGGTCTTTTATCATCACGAGAGTCAACACTACGAGAAAGTTGGGCTAAAGCGATAATTGGTACCTCTATTTCCATCGATAAAGTTTTAAGTGAACGTGAAATTTCAGCGATTTCTTGTTGACGATTACCAGAATACTTAGAATTTACACTGATCAATTGTAAGTAGTCGATAATGATGACTCCTAAATTACCCTCACTCGCTAATCTTCTAGCCTTAGCACGAATTTCACCTATCGAAATACCAGGTGTATCATCGATAAATATTTTAGTTTCAGCTAACCTACTTATAGCTTCATTTACCCTCTTCCAATCATTGTTTTCTAACTTACCACTCGATAATTTACGACTATCAATCTGTCCAACCGAAGCTAACATACGCATCGCTAATTGTTCAGCTGGCATTTCAAGATTGAATATAGCTACACTTTTATCAGTATTCATAGCAATATTAGTTGCAACATTAAGTGCAAAAGCTGTTTTTCCCATAGCTGGTCTAGCAGCAATAATGATTAATTCCGTAGGATGCAAACCAGATGTAACACTATCTAACCTACCAAAACCAGTTGGTACACCAGTTATCTCACCTTTAGTTTTAGCAAGCTTCTCCAAACTAGCTTGTGTCTTCATTAAAACGTCTTGAATACTTTGAAATTCACTAGCATTTCTAGTTCTTCCAATATCTAAGACAACTTTTTCTGATTTATCAAGTAGTTCATCTAAAGAACTAGCCCAATTATAACTATCATTTTCAATCGCTTGAGCTGTTTCAATTAAACGTCTTTTAATAGCATTTTCATTGACGATTTTAATATACTCTTCAACATTAGCAGCACTCGGTACGATAGAGGTTAATTCGGTAATATACTCTACTCCACCCACTTGATTTAAAATTTTTCTTTTTTCAAGCTCTGAACAAATAATGGTCATATCGATAGGTTTACCTTGTTCATCTAATTCTTTTATCACATCAAAAATCTGTTTATGACTATCTAAATAAAAGCTTTCCTTAGTTAAACTTTCCGTACATTTTTTTAAAGCTTTATTAGACATAAACATTGAACCTAATACAGATTGTTCGGCATTATTGTCATGAGGCATACCGTTCATAAATCACCCTCTTACTTCTATTTTAATAGTAGCGATAACCTTTTTATGTAATTCGATATTTACATTATGAAAACCTAATGATGATATTTGATTATCTAATTTAATTTGAACTTTATCGATATTGTAACCTTTCTTATCAAGTTCTTGCTTAATTTGTTTCGTAGAAATAGTTCCAAAAACTCTATCATGATCACCAGTTTTAACATGAAAAACAAATTTATCACTTTCTAATTTTTTCTTTAAATCTTCCATATCTTTAATAAGCAATGTTTCTTTTAATTTATTACTTTCTAATTCATTACTTAATTTTTTAATATTGTTTTCATCAGCTCTTAAAGCATAGCCTTTTTTAATTAAGAAATTGTTAGCATAACCATCACTAACCTCTTTTATTTCATTTTTTTTACCTTGTTTTTTAACATCTTTAATAAATATAACTTTCATAAATCACCTTTTCCTAAAGTGTATTATACCACTAAATCATATAATTTTAACAAAAACTTATATATTAATTATACTATGAAATAAAAAAAAATAAAGCTTTTACAGCTATATTTATTTGTTACTATTTCTAATATTGTTCGCTAGAGTTTTAATTTTATCAAAACGGTGGTGTAATCCTGATTTAGTAATAGGTTTACCCGTTTCTAAACTTATGATTTCACTTAACTCTAAAAGTGACTCCTCTTTATATTTTAATCTATATATAGCAGCTTCTTTAGTTTTATCATCTAATAGATCTAAACCACCGACGTCCATGATTAATTCAATGTCTTTAACTTGATTATTCGCTGTTTCAATTATTTTATTAACATTAGCTTGTTCACAATTGTTTAATCGATTAGTCATATTTTTATGATCACGATATATTCTTATATCTTCAAAATAAAATAATGACTCATTAGCGTTTACAATTCTTAAAAAATCACCAATCTTTTCCGCTTCTTTAATATAGACCATATACTTATTATCTTTTTTAATGACCTTGCTATTTAGATTAAATTTATTAAGTAGATCGGATACAAAATCAGCATACTCTTTATTATTTACAAAAAATTCCAAATGATATCTTGATTTAGCTGGATCATTAATACTACCAACTCCCATAAATAATCCTTTTATATAAGATCTAACAGCATCTTCATCATCGATAATATATAAACTAGGAATATTGTTGTTAAGGGATAAATCTTCGATAATAAAATCTACTTTGTTTTTAATTTCTAATATATAGATTAAATTTTTATTAAAATTAAATCCACGACGAACTGTTATTTTAGGTATTATTTGATATTTTCTTTTAATTAAGTTATATATTCTCCTAGCGACACTAGCATTTTCAGTTGATACTTTGATATTTTTATCGATAACACCGATTGTTTTAATTAAAGCTGAAAGTTCAGCGATATTATCAATATCGATAATTTCTAACTTACTTATTTCATTTTTAACATTACTTGTAAATGACATACTACCCTACTTTATCAGCGACGTAAAAATATCTAATGCTAGTTTATCAGTTCGATGTCTAATAATACCATTTTGAATTGTAACATAATTATTAGTTATCAGTTCAATGTTTTTAAGTTCATCTTTATCTAAATATACTTGATCTTTTTGTTCCAATGTTTCATATTTATTTTTAATATCATAAGGAATAATCCCCTCATTCGCGATAACTGTTTTGATTTTCTTTTTACCAAGGTAACTATTTAAAATATTTACATGATCACTTACTTTAAAACCATCAGTTTCACCTGGTTGTGTCATCATGTTACATACGTACATTATATCAGCTTTCGATTTATCGATTTCTTTTATCATCTTTTTACATATTAAATCAGGAATGATACTCGTATAGATACTACCCATACTTAAGATAATTAAATCAGCATTACGAATAGCATCTAAAGCATCTTCTGAAACCTTAGGAGTTTTATCATAATAAACCTTTTTAATTTTTTTATTACTTAAAGTAATATTATGCTCCCCTACTATTTCTGTATCATCATCCATAAGTCCAATTAATGATACATTATCTTCCGTTAATGGAACAACCTTACCTTTTAAATTTAAGACCTTACTTATAGCCTTTATACCATCGGCTAAATTACCAGTCATATTAGCCATCGCTGTTAATAATAAATTACCAACCGTATGACCATTCAAATCACTTATCGTATTAAATCGATAATTAAGTAACTTTTCAACCAATTCCTCAGTTTCTGATAATGATACTAATACCTTTCTTATATCACCAACCGCTGGAATATTAAACTCTTCTCTTAAAATACCAGTACTTTTTCCATCATCACAAACCGATACAACAGCAGTTATATTAACTGGAAATTGTTTTAATCCTACTAGTAGCTGGCTCATACCAGTACCACCACCTAAGACAACAACATTTTTATTCATAGATTCCTCACATCCACTATATAATTTTCTACTATATTATACTATATTTATAAAAAAATGTATAAAAAAAATTTATTTTATCATTATAAGGTAGGTGATACAATGAAAAAATTATTAATTTTATTAATACCAGTATTATGTTTATCATTTTTAAATAAAACTGAAGCTTATGAAATACCAAGTGAAGCTATCAGACTTAGAGTTCTAGCGAATACCAATAGTGATTACGATTTACAAGTTAAATTTAAAGTCAGCAACAAAATTCAAGATACAATGTACAATCTATTAAAAGATACTAAGGATATTGGAGAAGCTAGAAAGATCATAAAAGATAATTTAGATATTATCGATAATGATATAGAAAAAGTTTTACAAGTTGAAAATTATCCTTATGGCTATAATATTGACTATGGTTATAACTACTTTCCCAAAAAAGAATATAAAGGCGTTATCTATAAAGAGGGTGAATACGAGTCTATCTTAGTTACATTAGGTAAAGGCGAGGGTGATAATTGGTGGTGTGTTTTATTTCCACCTTTATGTCTAGTTGAAGCTGATGAAAGTGATGTAAGCGACGTTGAATATAAAACTTTTATCGGTGAATTAATCGATAAATATTTCTAATATTTGACAACTTTAAATTCATTTGTTAGAATATTAAAGATTGAGGGGGTAGACCATGGATTATAATAGACTATTAAATCAAGATTTATACCATATAAAAAAACAGTTTTTGCATCTTAAAGAAGCTTTAGAAACTTATAAATATTATTATGATGATAAAAAATTCAAAATTGAACTAAGTGATGGACAATCTATGAAATTTGAAATAAGAAGAAAAAATTTACCACATTTATTAGGTTTCAATAAAGATAAATATATGTATGATAAACTGTTTAAATATTTAGATTTAGATATAAATAAAAATTCCTTATATAATTTAATAAACTATTTAAGTGAAAATTATGATGATATTACTAAAGAAATAACTGAATGTATAGATAATCAAACTAGTAGAAAAATAGGTTATCGATCAGTTGTCTTCTCTAGTTTTGATAATTTAATCATACCTAACTACGTAATATGTAATAGAAAATATAACCGCATTGGTACTATCGCTAGTAATTATGTCATCATTAAAGATTTAAACTATGAAGAATGTGAATATAGTGGTTTAGGTATATTTAATAATCCTTATAAAAACTATGCTGAAACCTTGATAAAAATTGCAAAAACAGGTAATTATGTCGTTGCAAATAACCATGTTTTATTACCAAATAAATTAATAATAAACGATGAAAAAGTTATCGATGGTTCAAAAGAAAAACAATTAAAATTAATTAAAAATTATGCTGATTTTATCAAACAAAACAATTTAATCTTAATTACCAAAGACGATGAAATAAAAGAAGCATCTACTAAAATGAAAATTAAAGTTCGTTAATGTATATTTAAAAAACTTCCTAATAATATATTGTAGGAGGTTTTTTATGTCATTTTTAATAGTTATAATTATCGCTGTATCACTTAGTATGGACGCTTTTTCCCTCTCCTTAGCATATGGTACTTTAAATATTGATAAAAAACAGATATATCTACTTTCAACCATCGTCGGTATCTTTCATTTTTTTATGCCTTTAATCGGTATGTTTATCGGTAGCATTATTCTCGATTGGCTACCAGTAGCACCCAGTACGATCGTTTTTTTAGTATTAGTTTTTATCGGTGTTCAAATGATTATTGAAACATTAAAAAACGAACGCAAATTATCAGTTATGAACACTTTAGAATTATTTTTGTTTTCTCTAGCTGTATCAGTCGATAGCTTTTCAGTTGGTATCGGTTTAAAAACAATATATAGTGTACCTATCATATGTTCAATTACATTCTCATTATCAGCCCTACTTTTTACTTACCTTGGATTACAATTAGGTAAGAAAATAAACGAGATGATAGGTTCAATATCAACTTTAATTGGTGGTATAGCTTTAATTATTATCGGAATTTTTTACATAGTATAGTTTAATTAAAATAATTGTGATATAATTTAGCTAGTATAGGATAGGAGAAATATATGAAAAGAATTGAAATTGAAGGAGGACATACACTTACTGGTGAAATAAAAATAAGTGGCGCTAAAAATAGTGCCGTTGCCTTAGTACCAGCATCCATTTTATCTGATAGTATAGTCAAAATAGAAAACGCTCCCAATATTTCGGATATCGATGCCTTAGAAGAAATTTTGGAATATCTAGGAGCTTCTTTTAAAAAAGAGGGTAGCTTAATAACCATCGATCCATCAACTATTGAAAACAAAGAAATACCTGAAGCTATATCAGTAAAATTAAGAGCTTCATATTACTTTATGGCTGCCTTACTTGGTAAATATCGTCATGTTGAAATGTATTTCCCAGGGGGATGCAATATCGGATCAAGACCAATTGATCAAACTTTAAAAGCTTTTGAAGAATTAAATGCTAAAGTTGAAAATATTGGAAACAAATATATCATATCCGCCGAAAGATTGATAGGAGGACATATATATTTAGATATGCCAAGCGTTGGTGCTACCATCAATACCATGTTAGCAGCTACCTTAGCAGTTGGTACGACCATCTTAGAAAACGCCGCTAAAGAACCAGAGATCGTCGATGTCGCTACCTTTTTAAACAATATGGGCGCTAAAATAACTGGAGCTGGAACTAGTGTTATTAAAATCGAGGGTGTCCAAAAATTAAACGGCTGTTATACAGAGGTTATTCCTGATCGTATCGAAGCAGGTACCTATGTTATCGCTGGAGCCTTATTAGGAGAAAACTTAAAAATAACCAATATTATTCCCGAACATATCAAATCACTTACATCAAAACTAGAACAAATGGGCGCTGATATGACTATTGGAAATGACTATATCACAATAAACAAAATAGAAAATATCAAACCAACTAATATAAAAACCTTAGGTTACCCAGGTTTTCCAACCGATTTACAACAACCGATGACTGTCTTATTATCTTTATCCGACGGTATATCATACCTAGAAGAAACAATTTATGAAAATCGTTTCCAAAACGTACCTTACTTAAATATGATGGGTGCTAATATCGAAATAAGTGGTCAAAAAATTAAAATAAACGGTGTTAAAAAATTATATGGTAAAGACGTTTTAGCTACCGACTTAAGAGCCGGAGCTTGTATGTTACTAGCTGGTTTAGTAGCAAATGGCATAACTAGAATAACCCAAGTAGAACACTTGTTAAGAGGTTATGAAAACGTAATTGAAAAATTAGTCGCTGTTGGTGCTAAAATAAAATTAGAAGAAATATAATTAAATAGAGTAAATACTCTATTTTTTTAGTAAGGTGATATTTTGAAAAAACTAATTTTTATTATAGGCATTATCCTAGCAATATTTTTTATATACATGTTTAATATCGATAATAAAATTACTTATTTAAACATAAGTGATACCGAAAATCCTTATACAGTTTATATAACTAACTATATAGATAGCAAAAACAAACTAGATGAATACATAAACAATTTTTCCTTAGAAGATTACCGCATAACAGCCTTAATAAACGATATCGATAATAACCGTTCCTTATATATTAATAAAAAAAATAGAACATTAAAAAATACATTAGTAACCTCAGATTTAATTACTATATCAATAGGTAATACCGACTTATACTACAAAATGAATTACTATGATATCGATGAAATGTATAATTATGTCGATGAATTGTTAAGCGATTACGATATACTTTTTAAAAAAATAAGAAAGATAACCAAAGAAAAAATCATCGTTTTTGGCTATACCTTTTTAGGAAAAGATAAAGAAATAATCGATTACTATAACGATCACTTAGAAATTTTATGTAACGATAATAATATTAAATTTATCAAAATCGACAATAAAACCAAAGATAATTTAAAAAAAGAGGTAAATAGTTTATTAAAATAGCTTAATATGATATACTATTAATAGAGGAAGTGATTATATGGAAATATCAAAATATTTTTCTAAAGTATTTTTATGGATGTGTATCGGCTTAGCTGTTACCTTTATTACTGGTCAAGTCGTAGCTAATAGTCCATCTATGGTTATGGAAGTTTTTAGTGGATGGTACATATTATTAGCTATATTACAGATTGGTGTCGTTATATTTTTATCAGCTAGAATTACTAAAATGCAACCGACGACCGCTAAAATAACTTTTATTATTTATTCAATATTGACAGGTCTAACTTTTTCATCTATCTTTATAGCTTATAAAGTTACATCAATAATGACGGTCTTTTTAGTAACATCAGGTGTCATGTTGATATTTGGTTTAATAGGTTATTTTACGAAGATCGATCTAACTAAACTAGGAAATATATTACTTATCGGTTTATTATGTATTATCGTTGTAAGTATCATTAATATGTTTGTTGGAAATGCTACTTTAGATTTAGGATTATGTATCCTTAGTATCGTTATCTTCTTAGGATATGTAGCATTCGATATTCAAAAAATCAAACAATTTTATAATTTTGATCCTAATAATGATAACCTAGCGATTATGGGTGCTTTGGAACTATATCTCGATTTTATTAATATTTTTCTTAATTTGTTACAGCTTTTTGGCGATAATGACTAAAAAACACTTGCATTAATAATAAATAACTGTTATAATCAAAGTCGTGAAATTCTATTGACTTACATTTAGTCAATGGCGGAAGGAGAGAAATTATGAAAAAGGGAATTCATCCAGAATATCAAGATACTAAAGTTACATGTGCTTGTGGTAACACTTTTACAGTAAAATCAAATAAAAGTGAACTACATATTGAAACTTGTGATAAATGTCATCCATTTTATACAGGTACACAAACTAACGTATCAAGAAGAGGACGTATTGAAAAATTCAATAATAAATATGGATTAAATAAATAGTTAAAATGTTAATTTCTAACATTTTTTTCTTTATAATTTAAGTACCATTATAGACAAAGTTATCAATATATGATATTCTAGATTAAAGATAAACTAGGAGGATCTAAGATGGTAAAATATTTGACTGATGATGAATTAGAAGAGGAAAGAAACAAGGAACGAAGAGAATATTTTAGATATATGAACCAGTTGCGAAAACGTCAAAAACATATGGTTATCGCTTTTACGGTAGTTTTAATCTTTTCTGTTTTAATAGCTGGTAGCTTTTTATTATATGTTCACTACAATAATCAAACTTTAGTACTAGTTATTGAAAGTTCTTCTAATGATGAGGTAGATGATATATCAAAGAAAATATTAATAAGTAATTTTAAAGATTTAGAGTATGACGCTAATGGTGAATTTAAGATAACGATGGAAGATATTTATAACAATAAGTATGGTTATAAGATTGATAAACAGTATAAAGATAATCAATTATGTGATGGTTATATATTGATTAAAAAAGAGGATAATGACTATAAAATAGATGCTACAAATTATTGTAAAAAGTAGGTATTAATTTAATATCTACTTTTTTTCATTAAATGGTTGAGGTTAGGGTTTTTATCTTTATTTTATTAAGTTTTTGGCTATATTTCCAATTGATAAATTTGTCAAAAAATGGTAATATGTTAAGGTAGGATACTGTTTAGAATAAAGGAGTTAAGATATGATAGAGTTTATTGTTTATGATGATAAAAAAGATTTTTGTTTAATGGTAGAAAAAGCTATTAAAAAGGTTACTAGTAGTACTAAGACAACATATAATATAAATTCTTTCACCAGCTATACTAAGGAATTTGATGATTTGATAAATCAAAATATGGCTTCTAAAATTTATATATTAGATATTGAAATTCCAGATAGTATTTCAGGTATTGATATCGCTAGAAAGATTAGAAAAAAGGATTGGAATAGTATTATTATTTTTGTAACATCTCATGTTGAGATGGGTTATGAAGCTTTAAAAGCACAGATTATGTTACTTGATTTTATATGTAAACAAAATGATTGTTCTAATTCATTGATTAAAACTTTAAAGAAAGCTATCAACAAAGTTAATGATAAGAAAGTTATGATCTTTGAAAGTGACGGTATAACTAATAGAGTTTATATTGATGATATATTGTATGTTAAAAGAGATTCAATTGATAGAAAGTGTATAATTAAAACGACTTATAATGAAATAATTATCAATAAAAATTTAAGTGAGATAATGGATATGTTAGATAGTAGATTTTATTTATCACATAGGAGTTGTTTAATCAATACAGATAAAATTAGAACTGTTGATTGGAAGAATAATATCATTTATTTTGAAAATAATGATACGACCGATTATTTGTCTAGAGATAAAAGGAAAGGGTTAAAAGAATATGTTGGAAATCATTAGTTTATTTATAATATGTAATTTATCTTTTTTAGTAAGTTATTATATATTTTCTGTTATAACTGGTCATGAAATAATTATAAATAAGAAATTAATTGTATATGGCATAATATTTACTATGACATATATAATTGCAACTTTAACAGAAGCAGTTAAACTTAAAACTATATTAATAAATGTTATATCAAATTTAATGTATATGGATATACACCATGAAAAATTAAATAAAACTATTTTAGCAGCACTTATTAATTATATACTTATGATGTTAAGTGAAACAGTATTTACTTTAGTTTTCATATATGGAATAGGTGGTATATTTACTATTGATTTTGTAACTAAAGATTTTATAGGAATAATCATTTCAAATGTAATTATTTTGTTATTAGTTTTAATAATGATTAAGCTTAAATTTATTAGAAATATTTTTAGAAGAATAGTAAAGTGGTATGATGGTAGTAAACTAATCAATATAATATTATTAATAATAGTAGCATTTAGTTTAATAGCATTTTTTACATATCAAAATTTCATTGGTATTCATTCAATTGTTTATTTTATTGAGGTCAATATAGCATTATTAGCAATATTCATATTTGTTATAGGCTATTTTAATCAACTCGCTAGAAATAAACACATTCTATTAGATTATGACCAATTAATGGAATATGTTAAAACTTATGAAAAGGTTCTTGATGAAAAGAGTAAACAACAACATGAATATAAAAATCAACTTATATTAGTAGGTTCAATGGTTAAGAGTAATGATAAAAAAGTAATTGATTATATCAATAAACTAGTAAAGATCGAAGATGAACAAGAAAATTATCAATATTTAACCAAACTTAAAAATTTACCAACAGGTGGTTTAAAAGGTTTTATTATGTATAAAATTGACGTCATGTTACAAAAAGGTATAATACCATTTATTGATATATCTGCTACTTTAACTGAAGATACTTGGAAAATATGTGAAAATCATCTTCAAGATATTAGTAGAGCATTAGGTGTATATTTGGATAATGCTATTGAAGCAGCATGTGAGTCAGAAAATAAATATATTTTACTTGATGCTGAATATTGCGATGATACAATAATATTTACTATTTCAAATACTTATAAAGGAAGAATTGATTTTACTAAAATCGATAAAAATGATTATACAACTAAAGGAAAAGGTAGAGGACATGGTCTAGCCTTGATAAAAGATATTATTGATAAGAATAATAAATTAGAACAATATAGAGAATTAAGTGGTATTTATTATGTTCAAAAGTTAATCATAAAGAAATAAAGTTATTTTAATTAAAAAAAGGTTGTACCGAGTTGGTATACTTTTTTATATTGTATATATTAATTTATAATGAATAAAATAAAAAAGAGCCAAAGCTCTTATTAAATGTATAATTATTTTTCAATAATGCTTTTTGGTGCTTCTGGTTCATCAATCCAACCAAATACACATAAAGTTGATACACTAGCTCCAAAGTTAGCTATAGCTTCTAAAATTGCTGATAACATCGTCATACCTCCTTCTTTTTATTCTTCTATATTAAGCATAAAGCCTAATACCATTATTGTTCATATAATAAATAATTATTATAAGTAAAGTGAAACAATTTATAACTTATTGGTAAAATCATAAATATTTCAACAAAGATACCAGCCATTATAAGATTAGAAATAAGTTCATTTTTACAAGTAAGAAAAGCGATAACTAAAATAATACAGTTTATAGTTGTAACAAATTTAAGTTTCTCTCTTCTTTCTTTTTTTATTATTGGCTTTTTCTTGGTATCAGCTGGAGCATACCTATATATTAAGATAATATCGATTATTGCAATTATAATCTTTAAATTAAAAGGAATTACAACATATCTTAATAAGAAAGGTAATACTAAGAAGATCAATGAAGAAGAACTTAAACATATAGAACTTTTACTTGCATGTAGTCCCGCTCCAGGAATTCTTAAAATATTGAAAGTTATAAATAATATAAACATTTCCTTAAAAATATTTAAGATAATCGCCAGAGTAAAAATTATAATTGTTTTGGTAATAAAGATATAAAATCCCTCTAAACCGTAACGGAATTCTTCTAATTTAACATCATCGATGGAAGGATTGCTATTCTTAATTACTGCCAATGAATAGTTCAAAAAATTCTCTTTCATATCCTCACCGCTAAAAATGATATCATATTTAAACTTTTGAAAAAGCAATTTTGCTCCAACAATATCCATTTATGATTAAAACGTAAAAATCAATAACAAATATTATCAAAATTTGCAATTCAGACATAATAAATTACAATTCAAATAAAACACTTGCATGGATGTTTTAAATTTGGTAAATTAAGAAGGCAGTACAAAATATGGCTTGCAATTCTAACCAAAAGATTGAGTTTTCGGTCTTTATATTGCAGAACCCAAATTAATTGTAAGCCATATAAACTTAGAAGGGAGAGTCGAGTTACATGAAAGGTAAAGTTAAATGGTTTAATAACGACAAAGGCTATGGATTTATCGAGCATAGTAGTGGCGAAGATATATTTGTACACTACTCTTCAATATTGACACCAGGATACAAAACCTTAGTCGAAGGACAATACGTCGAATTTGAACTTGTTAGAACAGATAAAGGATTACAAGCCAAGAACGTCGTAGAAATAAAGACCACTTTAGTATAGTGGTTTTAATTTTGTAAAAAGTTTGTGTAAATGTACAAATTAAATCTAAAATATGATATACTTTTTATAGAAAGGTGGGGTATATATGAAAATAAATATCCATAGTAGCAAAGTTGAAATAACTGACGCTATAAAAAACTATATTGACACCAAGATAGGAAAATTAGAAAAATACTTTGAAAATCCAGAGGAGCTTACCGCTAATGTACTTATTAAAGTAACTAATATAGCTCAAACAGTCGAGGTGACTATTCCAATTAGAAGAGCTATACTAAGAGCTGAAGATACCAACAAAGATCTTTATTCAGCTATCGATTTAGTCTATGAAAAACTAGAAAGACAAATCAGAAAAAATAAAACGAGAATGTCTAGAAGAAATAATAAAGAAAATAAAGCTGTATTTACTGATTTCGACTTAGGTAACGAGGTCGAAGAAGAGGGTGTAGTTGTTAAAAGAAAATCTTTCGACGCTAAACCAATGAGCGAAGAAGAAGCTATATTACAAATGGAATTACTAGGACATAGTTTCTTCGCTTTCAAAGATACCAATACTAACAACGTAAGTGTTGTATATAAAAGAAAAGATAATAACTACGGTATAATCGAAATGAAATAAACTAAAAAGTGTCAAAAAATTGACACTTTTATTAATATATAATTAAATTATTATAATATATATGGTAAAATTAAACTATGATAAATGGGATGTGATACAATGAGACATTTTTGTGCATCAGTATTTGTAATAAACCCTGATGATAAAAAAATACTATTAACTAAACATAAAAAATTTAACCGCTGGACACAACCAGGTGGCCATATCGAACATAACGAAGCTCCAGAAGAAACAGCTCTAAGAGAAGCATACGAAGAAACAGGTATAAAAGTTAAATTACTAGGTGAAAGATTTCCTCGTGAAGACGATTATATAAGACCATTAGGTATCCAAAAAAATCGAGGAGCGCAGGGAGATATCCATATCGACGTTATATATGCCGCTGTTCCAGTTGGTAATATCGAACCTAAAGTAAGTTTTGAAAGTACCAACGTTAAATGGTTTTCAAGAGAAGAACTTGAACATATTAACGTTTTCCCTGATATTAAAATAACTTATGACTACGTTTTAAAAAACTACATAAAAAAAAACTAATGACTTTTAACATCAGCTAATTTATCGATAACAATATCGATATCTTTTTTATCTTTAACTATTTTTACAAAAACAAAAGCATCCTTTTTATAATCCTTATTAATATTAGAATCACTCAATAATTTACAAGCTAATATATTTTTATCACTAGAATATACTTGGGTTCTACCCCATATAAGTTCTGATTTTTTATTACTTTCAAAGTAAAGCTCTAAATCATCAGGAAATAATTCATGTCTAAATTGATCTAAAATAGCTAAACCTCTAGCTTCTAAAATAGATGCTTTATTATAATATTTACTATCGATATCCTTTTCAATAATATCTAAATTATCGATAACTTTTTTAGTTTCATCATTAACTAATTGAAAAGATATTTTTTTAATAAGATCACCATTTAATACATAATCATTAGTGAGATAGTTATCACTTACATGCAAAGAATCATCTTCATGAAAGATATTACCTAAAATTCTAAAAGAAATACCCTTTTCACTATCGATATAAACATATGCTAAAGTAAGCGCATCATCAAGTTCTAATTTTAAAGCCTTGTTGATTTTTTTAATATCTTTATACTTTTCAATCGCTATCCATTTTCTATCTATATTTCTAAAATTCTCATCTAACAGCTTCATACAACACCTCTATTTTAATAATTTATCCATTCCATCATTAATTTTTTTATTAACTTTACTTTTGACTTTTCTTTTAACTTTTTTTCTAAATTTTTGGCTAAAAATAAACAATATAACAATACTAATCGCTGTTATAATATAATTACTTTTATAATCTTTCCATATATTAAGCTTTTTTTGTTTCGCTATTCTTTCACTATCTTTTAACATATCCGTATATTTATAATCATCATATAAATAAGTTACCTCAGCTAAACCATTTTTAACGATGATATTTTGTAGTAATTCATCATCGACAAAGACCCATGCTAAAGTTCTACCATATTTATCGACTTTATCACCATCATATTCTAATTCGATTTTTTTAGCATTCCTCATCGTCTTACATACGAACTCACTAGCTTGTTTACCATAAGGTTCTATCTTATTAGTAGATTCTGGCGTATCGATCGCTAGAAATCTAACTTTGACCTCTTTATTATCGACTATAAAATAAGCCGTATCACCATCGACACATTTAGATAGTGTTACATTTATCTTACCATCAGCATAAGTATTATCTAAGTTTAAGACAAATAAAAACGTCAATAATAACAATATATTTTTAAAAAACTTTAACATATCTTACCTCTACTATATTATATATTAAAATTTATTTACATACAAGCTAAAAATATGATATAATACCTTAAGTTTGGAGTTGAGTATATGAAAAATATTAGAAATGTAGCTATAATCGCTCATGTCGATCATGGTAAAACAACGATCGTCGATCAATTATTAAAATATTCAGGAACATTTAGAGATAATGAACAAGTTGATACTAGAGTAATGGATTCAAATGATATCGAAAGAGAAAGAGGAATTACTATTTTAGCAAAGACGACCGCTATCGATCATAATGGTTGCCGTATTAACATTCTAGATACCCCAGGACATGCTGATTTTGGTGGCGAGGTTGAAAGAATTATGAATATGGTTGATGGTGTTCTATTAGTAGTCGATGCTTATGAGGGTACGATGCCACAGACAAGATTTGTTTTAAAGAAAGCTTTAGAAGCTAAGGTAACCCCTATATTAGTTGTCAATAAAATCGATAAAGATACCGCTAGACCAAAAGAGGTAGTCGATGAGGTAATCGATTTATTTATCGAACTTGGAGCTGATATCGATCAATTAGATTTCCCAGTTGTCTACATGTCAGCTATCAACGGAACCTCTTCATTAGATCCTGATAAAACAACTCAAAAACCAGGAATGGACCCTATTTTAGATATGATAGTTGATTATATACCATCACCTAAAGTTGATATAAATGGTTCTTTACAATTTCAACCAGCTTTATTAGATTATAATGATTACGTTGGTCGAATTGGTATCGGTGTCGTTAAAAGAGGTAAAATTAAAGCTAATGAAATGGTATCATGTGTTCGTTTAGATGGTAGTATCAAACAATTTAGAATAGCTAAAATGTTCGGTTTCATCGGCCTTAAAAAAATTGAAATCGAAGAAGCTGAAGCCGGTGATATTATCGCTATTTCAGGACTTCCTGATATCTCTGTTGGTGAAACTGTCTGCGAGGTTGGTAAAGAAGATGCTCTTCCAATATTGAGAATCGATGAACCAACTTTACAGATGACTTTCGGTGTCAATACCTCACCATTTGTCGGTAGAGAGGGTAAAATTGTAACCGCTAGAAAGATATTAGAACGTTTACAAAAAGAAACGGAAAGAGACGTATCTTTGCGTGTTGATTTAGTTCCAAATGATAGCGAGTCCTTTATCGTATCTGGTAGAGGTGAACTACATTTATCCATCTTAATTGAAAATATGCGTAGAGAGGGATTTGAATTACAAGTATCAAAACCAGAAATTATCAAAAAAGAAATAAATGGTGTTATATGTGAACCATTTGAAGATGTTCAAATCGATGTTCCAGAAGAATATGTAGGTTCAGTTATCGAAGCCCTAGGTAATAGAGAGGGTACAATGTTGAACATGGAAAATAAAGAAAATCAAGTTCGTTTAAACTATGTCGTACCATCTCGTGGTTTAATTGGTTTCTCAACTGAATTTATGACGATGACTAAAGGTTACGGTATTATAAATCATACCTTTAAAGAATATTCTAAATTAGCAGGCGATAGTGTCGGTGAAAGAAAACTAGGTGTTTTAGTTTCTATGGAAAACGGTAAATCAACCGCCTATGCTCTAGGTCAATTAGAAGATCGCGGTGTCATGTTTATCGAACCTGGTACGGACGTATATGAGGGTATGATCGTCGGTGAACATACTCATGAAAATGATCTAGCTGTTAACGTTGTAAAAGGTAAAAACCTAACTAATACTCGTAGTGCTGGTAAAGACCATACTGTTGTTTTAAAACGACCAAGATTACTTAGTCTAGAATACTGTTTAGACTATATAAATAGTGATGAGTTAGTCGAGGTTACTCCTGTTAACTTTAGAATGCGTAAACGTATATTAAATACAGCTGAAAGAAAGAAATTCGATAGTCGTAAATAATTTCTTTTTTTCTTTCTAAAATTGATTAAATATGATATTATTATATAGAAAGGAGTGATATGATGGCATTTATTATTATAGGTGTTGTTGTAGCAATTATATTAATCTATATATTTGTAACGTATAATAGTTTAATAGGTTTAAAAAATAGTGTTGAGGAAGCTTTTTCAACCATGGACGTTTATTTGAAAAAAAGATGGGATTTAATTCCAAATTTAGTTGAAACAGTAAAAGGATACGCTAGTCATGAAAAAGAAACATTAGAAGAGGTAATTCGTTTAAGAAATTCAGCATATAGCAATATGTCTGACGATGAAAAAATTAAAACTAACGAACAATTATCTAATGGAATTAACAAAATAATGATGCTAGCTGAAAACTATCCTGATTTAAAAGCTAATCAAAACTTTATGGATTTAAGCAACGAACTTACTAAAGTAGAAGAAGATATTGCTAATTCAAGAAAATATTATAACGCTGTTGTAAAAAATTATAATAATAAAGTACAAATGTTACCTAGTAATATAGTCGCTAGTTTATTCAGATTTAAAACGAAAAAAATGTTTGAAGCTGCCGCTAGTGAAAGAGAAAACGTAAAGGTAAGTTTCTAATGAAAAAATTATTTAATATTATAATTTTTTTAATTGTTGTAATAATACCATTTAATGCTAAAGCGATCAATTATCCATATGAGATAACAAGTTATAATGTCGATATTAATGTTAATAAAAACAATATTTTAGATATAACTGAAAAAATAGGTGTTCACTTTAATGAGGAAAGACATGGTATATACAGAACTTTACCTTTGAAAAATAAAGTTGAAAGGGTAGATGGTAGTACCTCTTATAACCGTGTTAAAATAAACAATATATCGGTCGATGATGAATATGAAATATATCGTGAGAACAATAATAAAGTAATCAAGATAGGATCAAAAAATAAAACATTGACTGGTAATAAAGATTATACTATCAAGTATTCATATAATTTAGGAAAAGATCCAAGTAAAGATTATGATGAGTTATATTTTAACATTATAGGTTCTAATTGGGATACGACGATTAGCAAAATCACTTTTAAAATAACGATGCCAGATAAGTTTGATGCCAGTAAATTAGGTTTCGCTAGTGGGGTAGTTTCTTCTACTTTAAATGATATTGATTATAGTATCGATGGCAATGTTATAACTGGTTCACTAGATAGAACTTTAAATCCTGGTGAAGCTTTAACTGTTAGATTAGAACTAGATGAGGGCTACTTTATTAATGCTAGTGATAACTACGATCTATTTATGATATTAGGTTTTGTTTTGCCGATATTATTTGTTATAATTTCATATTTACTATGGAATAAGTATGGTAAAGATGATAAGGTAGTTGAAACGGTCGAGTTTTATCCACCTGAGGGATTAAATAGTGCTTTAGTTAGTTTTATGTACGATGGTCGCGCTAGTAGAAAATCAGTTGTATCATTACTTATCTATTTAGCGAATAAAGGTTATTTAAAAATAATCGAAAAAGACCATAGTTTTGAATTAGTTAAATTAAAAGATTATGATGGTAATGATGAATATGAAAAGCTATTTTTAGATAAATTATTTAAAACAGGTGATACGGTAACAAAAACTGATCTACAAGATAAGTTCTATATAACTGTCGGTAAAATTATAAATGGTTTAAATAAAAAAAGTAATATAGATAAAATATTTGAACATGTACCAGTTTTACCAAGTATCATTATGATGATTATGATGCTAGTAACTATTGTTTTAGTATCATACCGACCATTAGCGGAATATAACGATGGTGATATATCATCTATAATTGTTGGTTTTATCTATATCGCCGTTGTTTCTGCTATCGCTAGATGCAGTACTAATAAAAAAGGAGCTATTTCTATTTTCTCAATTTCTTCAGTAATTTGGGTAATTATTAGTATGCTTTTAATCGCTCCAGCTTTATCAGAAAGTCCTATATATGCACCTATTTATGTGGTTGGTAGTATATGTATGTTAGTAATACTATTATTACTAGGACTTATGCAAAAAAGAAATCGTTATGGTACGGAAATATTAGGTAAGATAAGTGGTTTTAAAAATTTCTTGAAAACCGCTGAAAAATCTAGATTAGAAATGATGGTAAATAGTAATCCAAGTTATTTTTATGATATTTTACCATATGCTTATGTTTTAGGCGTTTCTGATAAGTGGATAAAACAATTTGAAGATATCGCTATTGAACCACCAGATTGGTATGATGGTTATACAGTTTTTGATATCAATAATTTTGGTTTGTTTATAGACAGTACCTTAAGTAATGGCATTACCACTGTTTCCGCTAGTACCTCTGATGGTTTCTCAGGAGGCTTCTCTGGTGGTGGCTTTTCAGGTGGAGGTTCCGGCGGTGGTGGCGGAGGCTCATGGTAACAAAAAAAGACTTTCATTAGTCTTTTCTTTGTATTTTTTTATCTAAATAGTAATTACGTAATTCTTTAAATCTTTGATAGTGAACAACCTCTCTTTGTCTTAAGAATGCAAGAGGTGCTAAAACATCGACGTCGTTTGTTAAATCCATTAAATGTTCGTATGTAGCTCTAGCACGTTGTTCAGCTGCCATATCACTTTCTAAGTCAGCGATAAAGTCACCGCTAGTTTCGATATATGACGTAGTAAATGGTACTCCATTTGGATCGTTTATGAATAGACCACCATCGTGCATGCTGAACATACCACCCATGCCGGCATTTTTAATTTCTTCGATCGTAGCACCTTTAGTTAATTGGTATATCATTGCTGATATCATTTCTAAATGCGCTAATTCTTCAGTTGCAATATCTGTTAATAAAGCTTTACCTTTATCATCTGGCATCGTATATCTTTGGTTAAGATATCTTAAGGCAGCTGATAATTCTGAGTCGGGTCCACCATATTGTGAATATAAGTATTTAGCCATTTTTAAGTCTTTATTTTTGATATTTACAGGATATTGTAATTTTTTTTCATATTTCCACATATTAGTTTCCCCCTCTTTCCCAAGGCCATGGTTCATTATCCCAAGCCCATGGGTATACCATATTAGCTTCACTATTTACAAATAATGGACCAAATTGGCTTTGATATTCTTTAGCAAGCTTTTCAGCTTCATTACTATAATTACTAAATGCCATAATCATATCGCGATCATCAGGATATATATCTAAGTAAAGATTAATATCATGCGCTGCAAAGCATAAAGCATCGTAGTAAGTTTTTAAGTCGTTATCAAGTTGAACAGGACTAGATAATTTGTAGTCATTATAAAGTTTAGGGAACATATTACCTCTTATAAAACCTTGATAAGGGTCATAAGTGTTATTTGCATTTACATTTTCTGTAAATGTTGGATTATTATAGTTATTATTTTTATAGTTATAATAATCTAAAGCATTTCTGTACTCGTTCATTTTCTACCTCCAATTTATAGTAATCTTTTAGTATAACATTGTATAGGCTAGTATCTAAAATTTGCAAAAAAATTATAAAAAGGGTTGATATTTTTAATAAAAATTGATATATTATATTAGTAATTGATATGGCGTGATTGGTGAAGGGG
Source organism: uncultured Bacilli bacterium (assembly GCA_947629265.1). Taxonomy (GTDB): domain Bacteria; phylum Bacillota_I; class Bacilli_A; order RF39; family UBA660; genus HGM10857. The sequence continues at coordinate 24,723 of CANRCZ010000001.1, forward strand.
TTAACACGGCGGATTGTGGTTCCGTTATGCAAGGGTTCGAATCCCTTATCGCGCCCCACATTGAATTAAAAGTTCATAATTATGGACTTTTTTCTTTTTGCAATTAAAATAGTGGTAATTTTAAGAATAAATAATATAATGATTGTTAAATTATGGATTGAAAAAATTTTATTTTGTAGTATAATATTGTTCAATTTGTTAGTTGTAGTTCTTTATTTATATAAAAAAATATTTATTGGTGTTTTAATGTACTAAAATTTATCATAATATGATAAAATTAAAGTACAATAGGAACACTCAGACAAGGATGATACTATTGATTAATATTGTTGAGATAAAAAATAAATTAGGTAATGGATGCACAGTACCGTTTGTTGTTTGGTGTGATGATGGTCAAACTTACATAGTAAAATTTCCAGGAAATGAACAAGGAGTAAAAGCATTAGTTAATGAATTTATAGCTTCAAATTTATGTGAGTACCTTGAATTGCCAATTTTTAATTATAATCTAATTAATGTTAAAAAGAGTGATTATAATGATAAAACAAAAAATGATATAATTCCATTAGAGGGTACAGCATTTGGTACCGTTTATAATGATAATGCCTTAACAATATTAAATTCAAGTATGATATCTAATGCGTCAAACAAAAATGATGCTATAAAAATTTTAATATTTGATATATTAATTGGAAATTTTGATAGAAATAAAGGTAACTTAATGATAGACTCAATTTCTAAAAAAATTTTTATGATTGATCATACTCATATATTTAGTTTAGGAACAATTTGGGATGAATTTCAATTGCCAAGATTAATTGATGAAAAATTTGATATCAGTAATCTTAATCAATTTAATTATAACAATATTATGGGATCAATAAAAATTGATAAAGGATTTAATAATGAATTGAATAAATTTATAATGAAAGTAAAAAATATTAGTAAAGAGTTTATTGAAGACATTATTAAAAATATTCCAGATGATTGGAATGTTTCAGATAGAGAGAAAACTTTATTGACTGATTACATTTATAATAGATTTAATAGAGTTGATGAAATTTTAGAACTGTTAAATATGAAAGGTGGTGATAATAGTGAAAACTAAAGCTAAATATGCTATTTTAAAGTATGTTCCAAATTTAGAAAGAAATGAAAGGATCAATGTAGCAGTTACATTACATTATCCTGAGACAAAACAACTTGAGATGACTATTATCAATAACTGGAAAAGAGTTAAAAGTTTCGATGATGAGGCAGATATTAAATTTTTAAAGAAATACGTAGATGATTTAAAAGAGCAATTTACTGTAAATTTAACTAATGATTTTGATGGAATCAGTTTAGATAATCCTTTGTTACTTGATGAATTAACAAAATATTTTGTTAATAAATTTATATTTGAGATACATGAAATTGATACTAATGAGATATTTGGCGATTTATTAAAAAATTTAAAAGACATTTATTTATATTATGAGGTTGGTAAAGATAAACGTATAACTGAAAAAGAAAGTAAAGCTTATATAGAACGTCATTTATTAGAAAATAATATTTCTTATGAAAAACATGGAACAAAAAATAGTATCCAAGAACAATATGGCAACAACATTAATTTTGATTATAAAATAGACAACAATTATTATAAATTGATATTTTTAACTGAAGATAATTATGCTGGTTATGTAGGTATTTTAAAAATGTGGATTGCGAATGCAATAATGTTAAAAAAAGAAAATAAGAAATTAATTTTTGTCATTGATGACTTATTAAAAAATGATCGAACAGAGTGTTATAAAAAAATGTTATCAGATTATGGTGATATAATTACTGTTCAAGAGTTTATTAATTTGAAAACAAATAAATAGTATATTTTAATTGATTTATCATAATTATTATAATTATATAAAATGAACTAACATAGTTGTTAGTTTTTTAATTGAAATGTTATTATTTATTATAGTATAATTAACTTATAAGTTGGAGGTTTTACATGGATAAAAATGAAATAGATATTTATCTACATACTATATTAAAAAAGCAATTGCAAAAATTAAAAGTATCCAATCATGGATTATATGCTATTATAAATAATGTTAAAAAACAACTATATAGTATTATTAAACATTGGAACGATACCGATTTTATAAATGCTATTTTTTGTACAGTCATAGAAGAGGGTCATTTTTATGAACCATATGTTAATGATAAAATTGGTAATTTAGTCGTTCTTGGTATTAGAAATAGTTTAATAGAGGTACTCGCTAGTGTTGATTATAAAGAATACGGTTTAAAAGCTCCTTTAAGCGATAACGATATTAAAGCGATCACTAGTCAGGCGATTATATATTTTAAAGACGTCGATATCGATTCTTTATCTAATAAACTAGATTTAGATGATGATTACTACTACGATTTAGCAAAAAAATATAACGTCGCTTATAATTCCTTAGTTCAGTTAGGAAAATGTTCAAGTGACAACCTACAAATTGAATATCCCAAACTAACTAGTGAACCTTATATATTAGAAGAACTTGTATCAAATGAAGGAACTGATAAAAAAATAAATAATGGTGTTGTAAGAGATATCGCTAGTGGAATTAATGATACTCTAGCCCCTGGTTTAATTGAATTATTAAGAGGAATACTAAATAAAAAGGCTTCGATAATTTATATTGACTCCTTTAAATATTTATCACGTAATTTTGAGGTAAACCTTAAAGTTCTACAATTTTTATTAACTCATAATGCTACCCTTTTAACTAGTAATTTCTATATTCAAAATGACTATGTTTCAAGAAGAAAAGATTTAATTAGAGCAGGTCATGGTAATGACTTTAATGAAGAAGCGATTAAAACGATCGGTGAGGTATCTTTAAAATATAAACATGAGTTAGAAAAAACATTTCCATTAGAATGATATTATAAATAATTCGCAATTAAGGTGCGGATTTTTTTTATTTGCAACTTTATAATTAAGGTCAAAACATTAAAAACGTGTATCAAAAAAAGTAGTAAAATGTCGTTTTTCTAAATTTTTAAAAATTTGTGTAGTAAAAAATTACAAAAAAATTTTTAGGTGAAAACCGTTATAAAACAAGGGTAAAACCCTTGTTTGTCGAATAATGACGTACGATTTTTAAAAAATTACAGAAATTCAAAAATCGCTCAGAAATTTGAAAAAAACGTTAATTTCTGCTTAAGCAGAAATTGAGTTTAGGCCGATTTTTTTAAACAAAAATGCGAAAAACTGTAATTTGAAAAAAATTTTTGATTTTTATATCATGATTTCAGAAAGGAGGCAAAAATGAAAAAAATATTGATTTTAGTAGCACTGCTATTAATGCCAAGCTTTGTTAGCGCTAGTACGATTGAAAGAAATGTTAAAATTCAATTTGAAAGTGAAAGCAACACGATTGAAACAAAAATCAAATTTAGAATTAAAGATGAAAACGATTATATCAACGATACGATATATGAAACTAACACCAAAGGAATATTTAATGGTAAAATATCACTTGATGAAAAAACATATTATGTTGAAATCGTCGATATACCAAGTAATATCGTTTCATATACGACGTCATTTGAGGTAACTAGCAATGATATCGTCCACAATGTTGATTTTGATGAACAACAAGGTTTGATAAGCATTAGAAGACAAGGTATATTTTTTCTAAATGATACTAAAACATATATAAGCGATATTAAAGACGCTAAATATCAGATTTATGCTAAAGAAAAAATCAATAGTTATACTGGTAAAAAGTTCGCTAAAGATGAATTAGTTGGAACAGTAACAACTAGTCATGGTTTTGCATCGATGGAATTACCATTTGGTAAATATTATTTCAAAGAAGAAAGTATCGATGACTATTTTAAAGATCCAGAAACATACAATGTGACTATCGATTTAGAGCATATTTATAACGATATTTATATTTCGACTTTGCATAACCCCCTAGAAATAGAGTCAAATATCGATTATGATTTATGTTTAGATGAAGATATTACTGTCGATGATAAAGTAGTAGCTACTAAAGGGACATGTTATGGTCAAAAAGATAAATATTATGTACCATACGGTAGATACATATTAAAAATCGGTTCCCAAGAACAAGTTATCAATTTTGATAAAAGTAATCATTCTTTTGAATTTCAAGAAGATTGCCCTGAAGATTTAATAGATGAAGATTCATCCGATAGAGATGATGAAGAAGACGATGGAACTGATGAAGACTATGACTACGATGAAGATGAAGATGATGATAATGTTTCTATCAAAGCTGAATATAATGGCACAGGTCTAGGATCTATCGAAGACGATATTAACGTTGAAGATGAAGACCAAGAAAATACTAACCATCTCCCAAAAATACAAGAAATTTCTAATAATGTTGAAAAATCATCTCCTAATGTTACAGAAATTTCTAATAATAAAATGCCAGTCACTAGCAGTAGAACTAATCATTATTCATTAGCATTATCAGGTTTAATGTTTATAATTCTAAGTATCTTAAAAAAACAATAGTATTTTTAAAAAGATTAAAAATATAATTTAATATGAGAAATATTATACTATTAATTTTAAAAGGGTTCGTTATTGGATGTGGCAAGATATTACCCGGTGTAAGTGGTAGCCTAATAGCTTTATCACTTGGTGTATATGAACCAGCTGTTGAAGCCATCAGTAATATCTTTAATAACTTTAAAAAGAATATTATCTACTTAGGACTACTAGGTATCGGTATATTAATATCTATAATAATAGGTAGCCACATTATAAGTTATCTCTTAAATAAATGTTATTTAATATCAATGTTCTTATTTATTGGACTTATTATGGGTTCTGTCATTGATGTCAAAAATAAAATCGTCAAAAAGAAATATTTAATTACAATATTAGTAGCCGTCTTATCATTTTACCTATTTAGCATCAAAGGTATAAGCGAATATGATTTTAATAGTCTAACTAGTTTATTTATTATTGGCTTTATCGATGCCTTTACCATGATAGTTCCCGGTATCAGCGGAACAGCTATCTTCATGCTACTAGGTTGTTATGATGAGTTGCTGTATATATTCGCTAATATGATAGGTATTTTATTTAAAAGTCCGTTCATCATTATCATACTAAGTTTAGGTTTATTAATTGGTATCATAATTACCTCCAATCTGATGAACTACTTACTAAAAAACAAAAGCGATTTAATTTATTCAATAATATTAGGATTTTCTTTGTCAACGGCAGTATTTTTATTCATAAAAACGGTCAGTACTAACTTTAACATCATAGAATTTATTATCGGAATTATCTTTTTAATAATCGGTTGTATCATAACTAACTATAAATCACATAAAATATAAAGAGGTGAAATTATGAGTGATCTACCAAAAGTATTTCAAAACGAAATAGATAAAGATATAGGTAATAACAACAAATATTCCTACGATAAAAACGAAGAAATTAACAACATAAGAAAAAGTGGAGTACCAGTTTTAGAAAAAATAAAAAATATATTTAACTCTCCAAACTACGTATATAAAGCAGACGTAATAATCGAATATCAAGGTTTAAAACAAGAAAAAAGAGTCATTGGGTATAATAAAAACGAATTAATTACAATCGACGATGAGAAAATATCTATCAGCAAAATAGACGATATTTATTTAAAATAAAAAAGGCTTTAATGAATAATCATTATAGCTCTTTTTTTGTTATATGTTCTCAACACAAACATCATTTAAGCATCTGATACTACATACACAATTCAAATTCATTGTGAAAACTGAATTAGTAGCTAAATATGGGAAATTAGTAGATGTTTCAGGATCGGTATTTGCTTGAAGAACTCTAAAAGTAGCACAGCAACCATCGACTTTTTCTACTCTAAATACAGTTGAGCAAGTAGCTGAACTTGTTCCAGCTGGACATGAGGTTGTATCTCTACTGATTGGCATACTCCAAGGAAGACCATTAGCAGCACAAGTATATAGCATAATTGGTCTAGTATTTACACCTAAAGTAGTAGCTGTATTACCTAAAAATCCTCTATCGCAAGTATCTAAGCAGTTATCACCACAACAATTAGCGTTGCGTTGTAGAATACATATTACATTTAATATTTCCGCTATACAGCAGCAATCGTTATTTTCATTTGTCATATAATCCACCCCTTCTTTTATTTTCAATATAGCATATTCTTAACAGGGCGATAATGTGTGAACAATTTACCTATAAAATAATAAAAATATCTATTTTTTAGATATCTTTAATTTTTTAGAAATTATATTGTAATTAGGAAATGCTAGATTAATACGTTTAAACAATATCGATTTTTCCGTTAATATCTCTCTAATTTTAGTATTGAACTCTAAAGAACAATCCCTTTTAATCATATCAGCTGTCTTATTTAATTTAAACGTTATAATAACCGACGTCGCTATATCAGCGATAAATATTAATAAAAATATAATAGATATAATATACAAAGATAAGGTATTAATATATGATAGCCGACTTATAATAAAAGGATTAAGAACCTTTATAACTAGTATCCCTAAAAAACCGAAATAAATCGAATTTTCTAAATTGATCCTACCATTAACATTAAAACTTTTCTTGCTGTAATCCCACCATCTAGCACTAAAGATTTTTTCTAGTAAAAAACTTACAATATATTCAACTACTGATGAAATAACAAACGACATAATAAATAGTAACAATATATCATTATGATACTTAGATAAAATAATAGTCATCGCTAAAGCTGAAATACCATATACCGGACAACAAGGTCCGATTAAGAAACCTCTATCACATATTTTTTTATCTCTAATCCAACAATAAATTGTTTCAACCAACCAACCTAGTACAGAATAGATAAGAAATAACAAGAAAATAAATAAGAATGTATGCATATTATCTACTCCTTTCTTTTATTTTAACACAATATAATTAAAAATAATATCTAAAAAACACAATTTATTGTATAATAATTATAAGTTGATGGGTGGTGTAACAATGAATACTAAAAAATTAGCCGTAATCTTTTCTATCTTATTAGTAACATATTTTATTTTACAATTTAGTATTACCTTTTTTAAACATGGTCATCATGTTACTTATGTAGTTAAAGATAATAAAAATCAAATAACGATCGATGAGGTCTATACAAGAAATTTTAAAAATGAACGTGATAATTACTATCTAACCTTTAAAACTGATGAAATAGAATTTGATTTACAACTTTTTAATGACTTTAATAAACGTAACTATATTGTAAAAGATGCTAGATATTATAATGGTGATAAATATAAATGTATATATCCAATTTTTAAAGATAAAAAACAGTATACTGATATTATATGTTACGATGGTACTAAATACTTAAGTTACAGTAATATAAGTGGTAGTGATAAAGATCTTGATAGCTTTGTTAGCAAAATTAAAGAGTATCATCCACTTAATGATGATAGCAGTAAAGTAAGTTCTAACAATATGGAAATATATAAAGATAACCTAATTAAAGATCATACTTTAGCAATTGAAACATATAAAGGTTTATATCTAGTAAATAAAGATGAACTTGTTTCATTATTCGATAACGACGTCTATGAAAAAGATATCCATAGTTTTGTAGGTAAATACTATCTAACCGCTGATTATGATGAACAATATAACTTTAAAAATATGTATTTAGTTAATATAGTAAATGGTAAAAAAAGTGAAATCCAATATCAAAAAAATATCTCCTTTGACAGCTATATCATGGGTAATATAGATGATGATGTTTACCTTTTAGATAAAAGTAACCATAAACAATATTTAATCGATATTAAAAATAAAGATATCAGTTTAAATGGTGAAGATAAAATTACTATGTACGATAATGGTAAAATAAAAGATATCAATATTTATGAAGCAATCAATAACAATTTAGTATTTAATAAATATTCAATCGATCAAACTAAATATGAACGAGTTGATAAAGTAGGTAACAAGTTATCAGGATATTATTATCTATATGAAAAGAAAGATAATTACTATAATATATACCGTAGTAATATCCAAGATAAGGATAAAATATATTTTATAACTAAAGTACCAACTACCGAAAATATTATCTATATCGATGATTATATATACTTTAAAGATAACGATCAAATAAAATATTATCAAGATAGTTTAGGTATTAAAACAATAATAAAAAATAGTGAATTAAAATACAATCATTCATTAATATATGGTGTGTTCAATTAGGAACACTCTTTTTTTTAACACATATATTAAGTTGAGGAGGTATTTATATGTATCAAATATATCAAGCTATGTCCAATGAAAGTTTAGAAGATGTTGCAAATAAATTAGGCGTTGATATTGAAGAATTGATGATGCTAAATGGTATGAACCCTAATGATGATTTAACTGGTATGTTTATCGTTGTACCTAAAGGTAATGAAACATATAAAAAATATATTGTTAAAAAAGGTGATAGTATCTATTCTATAGCTCGTAGTCACAATGTTGATTATCAAACTTTATTGAGATTGAATGGTTTAGAAGAGGGCGATTATATTTATCCTAATCAAGAGATTATCATTCCAAATGGTAAACAAAAAATGTACGTTGTCGAAGAAAATGAAACTATAAAGTCTATTTCTAATAAATTAGGTAAAGATATGGTTGAATTGATTAATGAAAATGAAGATATCTATCTAGTACCAGATCAAATAATTAAATATTAAAGTACCTTAGTGGTACTTTTAAAATTATGTCTTTATTTTATAACAAAATTAGGTTATAATAATAGAGGAGTTGATAAAGATGAAAAGATTATTATTTATACTAACAAGTTTATTAATTTTAACAGGTTGTTCTTTTGGTGGAACTAAGGTTAAAGATATAAGCTATGAAGACCTTAATAAAAAGATGAGTGATAATGAGACTTTTGTTTTATATATAGGTTCTTCTAGTTGTAGTCACTGTGCAATCGTTAAGCCAATATTAGATGAGGTCGTTAAAAAATACGATTTAGAGGTTTACTATATAAATATGGCTAAAGTGACTGATGAACAATATGATGCTATTAAAGATAAAACTAATTTACAAGGAACACCAACTATTTTATTAGTTAAAAATGGTAAAAGTAAGACTACCAATCGTTTAGTTGGTGAAACTGATGAAGATGGTATCGTAAATTTCTTTAAAGAGATTGGTGAAATAGATGGATAGTTTTAGTGTTTTAGATCATTACGGTGAAGAATTAACCGCTAAAGAATATGTTACTAACCCGGCAATCGCTCGTGATAGTGAAATCGCTAAAACGATGATGATTTTATTAACACCTGAAAAGTCGGCTTTATTAGTAGGTAAGGCTGGTATTGGTAAGACCGCTATTGTCGAGGGTATCGCCTATTTAATTCAAAAAAATCAAGTACCCGTAGCGTTACAAGGTTATAAGATAATTAAGATCAATTCAACATCTCTGTTAGGTAAAATCAATCTTGGTGGTAAAGAAGAATTAGTTATAACTTTATTCGTTAGAGAGTTAAAGGAAAGAGAAAAGACGATCGTCTTTATCGATGAGGTACATACTTTAATGGGTGCTGGTAGTGATGGTCCAATGGATTTAGCCAATATCTTAAAGCCCGCTTTAGATAGAGGTGATATTAAAGCGATTGGTGCAACTACAACCGAAGAATATAATACTTACGTTATCCGTGATAGAGCGTTCTTAAGAAGATTTGAAAGAATTGACGTGTTAGAACCAGATGAACCGACAACGGTTGAAATATTGTTAGGTAGTTTACCTAAAATTGAAAAACAAACAGGTATTAAATTTAAGTACAATGAGTATGTTACTAAATTATTGATCGAGCGAATTGTTAGAGCTACAAGTGAATTTAAGAGAGTTTATGGTCTAGCCGCTCAATATCCTGACGTCGCTTTTTCCGTTTTACAAGGATCTTTTTCACAAGCTTTATTTAGAAATAAACAATATGTTGAAATCGATGACGTTTATAATGCTATAATGACTAGCAAGCGAATATATCCTGATAGTATCGTTAAAGAGTTAAGTTCTTTTAAGGAAGATTTTAAAGATTTCTGTATCGAAGAGGGTGTAACCTTAAAAGATTTTACGATCGATGATATTAAAGGTGAACAAGATTATTATTAAACTGTATAAAAAACAGTTTTTTTGTTGAATTTTAAAAAATAATATGTTAGAATATGCTGAAAAAAAGGGGGATTATATGGAAATATATGTTAAGGGTGAAAAAATAGTTTTACCAAATAAAGAATGTGGTAAAGGTTCTGAGGGTAAAGCTTATTTATATAATGATAAGATTTATAAAATATATTATACAAATGCTATCAATGAGGGATATGGTAATAAGGAAAATTTTCATCGCTATTTATTAGCGCTTCAAACTGATCAAATCTATTTACCAATCGATATTATTTTGGATGAAAATGGTGAATATATTGGATATGTTACTGAGTATGCTCATGGTAATAAAAAGGATAAAAAGGGTATAACTAAAATGTCTAGGGATAATCTTATTAATAATTTAATTACGTTAGAAAAAAGTTTTAATTATTTAAGTGATAATTATGTTTTAACTAATGACGTATCTGTTCATAATACGATTATTGATTATGAAAATAATGAGATTAACATTATCGATCCAGGTAGATACCGTTGTTATAATTTATTAACGCAAAATGATTATCGAATTCAAAATAAAAAAAGGTTAGAGTATTTAATTGAACTACTTATTTATATGGATTTTATCAGTTATAAACCAGCTGGTAGTAAGAGGTTAGAAAAAGCTTTATGTGATTATATAAAAAGTGATAAACTTAAATTAGGTATCGATAATTATAGTGACTATTTTAAATATCGTTTAGAAGATTATGAAAATGTTTTAGAATATGCTAAAACTTTAAAAAAGTATGTAAAATAAACATTATAAAATTAATGTTTAAAAAATATTGCCATTCATACCGATAATGTGATATTATATTAATATAAGAATAGACAAAAAAGGTTATTTAGTTTTACCTAATAACCAATTTAATGATTTGTTAGTATTTTTCGCTATTTCAATTAGAAATAGGGTTGAAATTTTAATTTTACCATTTTCATAATCACTGATAACTGAGCTGGTTGTGTTTAGTTTATCAGCTAGTTTTTGTTGGGTAAGGTTAGAATTTAATCTAGCAGTCTTAATATTTTGACCGAGGATGGTATAGTTTATTTCTTTGGGATTAAAATTTATGTCTTTCTTATCTGATAGACCGACTATATAATCAATATTTATGTTAAATATATTGGATATTCTATTAAGGTAAGAAATAGGGATTATGTTTTTGCTAATTTCCCACATTGAGTAGGTGGATCTATTACATTTTAATAGTTTAGCCATTTGCTGTTGGGATAGATCGTTTCTAGTTCTTATTTGTTTTATAATATTTGATATCTCGTTTATATTGGTAATATTGTTTTTCATATAGTCACCTACGTGTTAATTATTGCATGATATCATGTTTTATGTAAATTGTTGCCATTCATACCGATAAACATGTAATTGATTATGTTATTAAAGGAGGAAGAAAATGAAGAGATTTTTTATTAAAAAAGGGATTATATTTGGTTTAGTTATTGGGTTTTTATTAGCTTTAACCACTAGTTATGCTATTGATAGTCTTAATAGTGAGAGTGTAAGTTATACTAAAGGTGATAAAGTGATGAGTGTTAAACAGGCTTTGGATGATTTAATTTTAAAGGTTAATGAAAAACAGGATATTGTTTTACCTTATGTTTTAGAGGTCGGATTAAATTATACTGAGGAAACAGTTTATCTTGAGAAAAAAATAGATACTTTATTAGGAAATTTGGTAAGTACGTATAATGGTACTTTATCAGTAGATAAATTAAATAAGATAAAGAATGCAACTTTAAAATGGGAAAGCGCTAGTAGTGATATCGCTAGTATTGATGGTAACAAAATAAAGGGTAACAAAGTAGGTAAGACAGTTTTATATGGAAAGCTAGATGATGAAAGAGTTGTAGCTGTATCAGTGTCAGTTGTTAATACAAGTTCTTTAATAGATAAAGTAACTGTTGGCGATTATGTGGCTTATGATGCTGGTACGTGGAGTGAAGATAAAGATAGACCAACAACGAATGGAACTTTTGGCGGATATAAAAAAGGTCAAAGTAAGAATGCTAGTATAAAAGGATGTTGGTATGATACTGGATCATCATTACAAGGATGGCGAGTGTTATCAAAAAATACTGAAAGTAAAACAGTAACTTTAGTCCATGCTGGTCAATCCGAATGCTATGATCATCAAACAAATCCAACTAGTAGTATAGAGTTAATGAACAGTGAGGCTCAAAAGCAATATGTAAATACAAAATATGCCACCTCAGCCCATGTATTAAATAAAAGTGAGATTGAAATTTTTGCCCCAAGTGATACTTTAAGATATATTGGTAACACATGGTATTGGTTAGCGGATGTTTATACTTGTTGTGGTGCTTTGTATGCTATTAATCAAAGTGGTTCAATCTCTGCTTCACAACATACCTTTAGTATTCGTCCAGTAGTTGAATTAAAAGCCGACATTAAAACGTCAGGTAAAGGACTAGATGAATTCGGTCAAGAAGCATGGCGACTTATACCACAATAATACCGCAAAATGGTAGTATTGTGTATAGATATAAAAAAATATAAAAGATATAGTATCAAATACTATATTTTTTTTTGATATTTTGATATAATTTATAAGAGGAGCATAGCAATGAGTATATATGATTTGACACTTGAAGAACTAGAAAATTATTTTATTGGTATTGGTGATAAAAAATTTAGAGCTGTTCAACTATATGATTGGCTGTATAAAAAAAGAGTTACTAGTTTTGATAATATGCCCAATATCAAAAAAGAAATAATCACTAAACTAAAAGCTGACTTTGTTATAAACGAAATAGAATTAATAAATAGATTAGATGGTAAAGACGTATCAAAATTTCTATTTAAACTAAAAGATAACAACGTCGTCGAAGCTGTTTTAATGCATCATGATTACGGCAATAGCTTATGCGTATCTAGTCAAGTAGGGTGTAATATGTCATGTACATTCTGTGAAAGTGGTAGAAGAAAAAAAGTTAGAAATCTAGAAACCAATGAAATGGTTTTACAACTGTTAGAAATCGAAAAACAACTAAACATACGAATATCTCATGTTGTCTTAATGGGAATTGGTGAACCATTCGATAACTACGATAACATAATAAACTTTATCGATATCATCAATAGTGGTAAAGGTATCGACATTGGAGCTAGACATATAACCGTATCAACCTGTGGAATTATCCCTAAAATAGAAGAATTTATGAAAAGGAAAGTACAAATTAATCTAGCGATAAGCTTACACGCTCCAAACGATGAACTTAGAACTAAATTAATGCCCATCAATAAAGCATATCCTTTAAATAAATTAATTCCTGTCTTAAAAAAATATATCCAAGTTACTAATAGAAGAGTAACTCTAGAATATATATTATTAGATAATATCAACGATACCACTACCAATGCCTTAGAACTTTGTAATCTAATTAAAGGTATGAATGCCTATGTTAACCTAATACCATATAACGAAACAAGTCATATTGAATATAAAAAAAGTAGCCATGACAAAATAATGAAATTTTACGATATCCTTAAAAAAAATAAAATAAACGTTACCATCAGAAAAGAATTCGGTAGCGAGGTAATGGCTGCCTGTGGACAATTAAGATCTAAATATGAGGAGGAAAGATGATGGAATATTATTATATAACCGATCCTGGAATGGTGAGAGATCATAACGAAGATAGCGTTATCATCGTAAAAAACGATAACGATGAATATTTACTAGCTGTAGCTGATGGCATGGGTGGGCACTTGTGTGGTGAGGTAGCATCTAGTATCGCTATTCAACACTTAGGTGAAAGATTTAAAAAAATCAGTTCCATCGGTAACAAAGAAGACGCTATAAAATGGTTACATGAGGTCGTAAACGAAATCAACGTCCTAATCTTTAAATATACCGATGAACATGAAGAAAGTAAAGGTATGGGAACAACCTTAGTTCTTGCCGTTTATACCAAAGATTTCCTAATATACGGAAATATCGGTGACTCTTCTGGCTTCGCTATCAAACAAGGTCACTTACATAAAATAACAACTGACCATACCCTAGTTAACGTTTTAGTTAAATCTGGTGAACTTACCCCAGAAGAAGCTAAAAATCATCCTCAAAAAAACGTATTAATGCGTGCTTTAGGTTCAAGCGTAACTGCCGAACTTGATATTTTCGATGTCGAAACCGATGTCGAGGGTGTTCTACTTTGTAGCGATGGTTTAACCAATATGTTAGAAAAAGAAAAAATCGAAGACGTCTTAGATGAAGACTTATCACTAGAAGAAAAACTTGAAAAACTTATTTATAAATGTAATAACCGTGGGGGAAACGATAATATATCAATAGCATGTTTAATGAAAGATGGTGAAAATAAATGATCGATAAAGGACAAAAAATAAATGATCGTTATGAAATTATTAGACTTATTGGTGAGGGAGGAATGGCTAACGTCTATCTAGCACAAGATACGATCCTAGACCGTAAAGTAGCCGTTAAAATACTAAGAGGTGACTTAGCTAGCGATGAAAAATTTGTCAAAAAATTCCAAAGAGAAGCTATATCAGCTAGTAGCTTATCCCACCCTAATATAGTCGAAATGTACGACGTCGGTGAAGATGGTGGATTATACTATATCGTCATGGAATATGTCGAAGGAAAAACCTTAAAAAATTTAATCAAAAAAAGAGGTGGATTAACCCTTTCCGAGGTTGTCGATATCATGTTACAACTTACGAGCGCTATCGCTTGTGCCCACGACAGCTATATCATCCATAGAGATATCAAACCCCAAAACGTCTTAATTATGGACGATGGTTGCGTTAAAATAACCGACTTTGGTATAGCGCAAGCTTTAAACAACGTCGAAATAACCCAAACCAATTCAGTCATGGGAACAGTTCACTATCTTCCACCAGAACAAGCTAGTGGACGTGGCGCTACTAAAAAAAGCGATATCTACTCATTAGGTATCATGATGTATGAACTTTTAATAGGTAAACTACCATTTAGAGGCGAAAACGCTGTTGAGATAGCTTTAAAACAGATGAAAGAACCAATACCAAGTGTTTGTGAAGAAAAAGAGGGTATACCTCAATCGATCGAAAATATCATTTTAAAAGCTACCGCTAAAAACCCTAAAAATAGATACGATAGCGTAAGTGAAATGCACGAAGATTTAAGAACCGCTTTAGATAAAAATCGTAAAGATGAACCTAAAGTAGAATTTATCTATTCCGAAACCGATGTCGATAGCGATGAAATAAAAGAAAGTAGGAGTCGATTAAACAAAAATAGCGAAAAAGTCGAAGAAAAGAAAAAAAGTAAAGCTCCATTTATCGTAGCTGGTATCATTCTATCGATTGCTATCATCGGTGTCATTGTATTCATGCTTTTAAATATCGGTAAAGTACCAGATGTTAAAGTACCAGATGTTAAAGGTATGAGTATCGAAGAAGCCGAAGAAACATTAGAAGATGAGGGATTTGTTGTCGCTGATAAAGACGTCGAAGAATATTCGGAAGATATCTTAGAGGGAAACGTAATTAGTACCGATCCTAAAGCTGGACATAGTGTTAAAAAAGGTACGACTGTAACATTACATGTATCTAAAGGTATGGAGGGTTTCCTATCAGAAAATTACGTTAACCAAAACTACTTAACCGTAAAAGCTACCTTAGAGGGTAAAGGTATAATCGTAAAAGCTGAAGAAGAAGAACATACTAAAGATGAAGAATATAAAGAAAATATCATCATCAAACAAGATGTTAAAGAGGGAACAACCTTAAAATCAGGTGATACAATAACATTCACTATTCCAAAATTTATAACTACTTATCCTGATTTTGTTAATACCGTAGCAACCGTTGAAGAGGTAGAAAAATTCTGTAAAGAAAACAATATCGAACTAGTTAAAAAGGAAAAAGAATCAACAACCGAAAAAGATGGAACGATCGTATATCAAAGTCAACCAGCTGGCAAAAAAGTTGTATCAGGTGTAACCTTAACCATTACCGTTATTAAAAAAATTGAAACACCTGAGGTAACAACACCATCTAGTACCGATAGTACAGAAACTAGTACTAGCACTAGTACTCAAACAAGTACTAGTACAACACCAGGTGCTTAATGCAAGGAAGAATTGTCAAATTAATAAGTGATGACTTTACCGTTTTAAGTGGTGATAAATTATATACTTGTAAATGTCGAGGCGTCTTTAGAAATAAAGCCATTAAACCCCTAGTTGGTGATCTAGTTTTATTCGATAACAATATTATCAATCAAGTATTAGAACGTAAGAACTCTTTAATTAGACCACCAATTAGCAATATCGATAATGCTTACATTATAACAAGTGTCAAACACCCTAACTTTTCAACTAACTTATTAGATAAAATGCTTAATATCATAACTTATAACAATATCGAAGCTATCATCTGTTTAACTAAATTAGACCTATTAAATAAAGATGAATTTGAAGAAATCAAAAAATATCAAGATTACTATCAAAAAATAGGTTATAAAGTTTATACCAATAGCGATATCGAACCATTAAAAGCTACCTTTAAAAATAAAATAAGTGTTTTCACAGGTCAAACAGGAGCGGGTAAATCAACCTTATTAAATAAATTAGATCATAACTTAAACTTAAAAACTAATGATATATCCTATGCCTTAGGTCGTGGTAAACATACGACAAGGCATGTAGAATTAATACCAATTCATCAAGGATTTGTCGCTGATACACCAGGTTTTTCGGATATTAGTTTTATTGATATGACTAAAGAAGATATAAGAGATAACTTTATCGAATTTGAAAAATATAAAGATAAATGTAAATACCGTGATTGTATGCACGATAAAGAAGACGATTGTGAAATTAAAAGACAAGTAGATAATGGTAACATATTAAAAAGTAGATACGATAATTATATTAATTTTATTAGGAAGTGACTAAATGATTTCAGTATCAATATTAAATGTAAATGATAATCAAAATGTTTTAAAATTTAATAATACAACTATAAAATATATTCATCTAGATGTAATGGATGGTTACTTTGTAAGTAATAAAACATTACCTATCGATGAAGATTTAAAGAGATTAAAAGGTTTAAATAAAAAAATCGATGTTCATTTAATGGTTAATGATATAAAACAATATGTAGATCGATATAAATACCTAAATCCCGAATATATTACTTTTCATTTAGAAGCTACTAAAGATGTAAATGATATAATATCTTATATAAAAAATTTAGGTATAAAAGTAGGTATTTCCATTAAACCAAATACACCAGTTGAAAGTTTAATACCATATTTAAACGATATTGATTTAGTATTAGTGATGAGTGTTGAACCAGGTCAAGGTGGTCAAAAATTTATGACTAGTACCATCGATAGAGTTTTAAAATTAAAAAAATTAAGAGAAGATAATCATTTTAATTATGTCATCGAGGTTGATGGTGGTATTAATAATGAAACGATCAAATTAGTTGATGCTGATATCTTTGTTGTTGGAAGCTATATTACTAAAAGTGATGATTATCAAGCAAGAATAGATGAACTCTAATTTAGAGTTCTTTATTATATAGGAGGGAACATGATTGTAAAAATAGAAAAACTAGATCATCAAGGACGTGGTATCGCTTATTTAGATAAACCTATTTTTATTGATAATGCTTTAATAGATGAAATGGTTGATATTGATATAATTAATGAATATAAAAAGTACATGATAGGTAAGGTTAATAATTATGTTAAAGTTAGTGATAAAAGAGTAAAACCTATATGTAAGTACTTTGGTATATGTGGTGGTTGTAAACTAATGCATATGAGTTATGATGATCAATTAGTTTATAAAAAAAATAAGGTTAGGGAAATTATGAATAAGTTTTTTAGTAGTAATGTTAAGATAAATGATACTATATCTAGTACTAATCTTTTTTATAGAAACAAAGCTACTTTTAAGGTTAATCAAGTTATAGGTTATTTTAAGTCTAAAAGTAATGATATCGTTAAAATTGATAAGTGTATGATCGTTGATGATAGAATTAATGAGGTATTAAATGATCTACAAAAGATGAATATTGATACTGATGAGGTTATGGTAAGGTGTGGTAATGATATAATGAATACTTATAATGATAATAAGGATATTTTAATTGATATCGATGATTATCATTTTAATGTATCACCTAATTCTTTTTTTCAAGTTAATAGTTTTTTAGTAGGTAAACTATATAATAAGGTAGTAACTTATTTAGATTTGAATAAAGAGGATAGAGTTTTGGATTTATATTGTGGGGTAGGTTCGATAGGTATTTATCTTAGTAAGTATTGTAAGTATGTTTATGGTGTTGAGATAAATGAAAGTGCTATTTGTAATGCTAATAAAAATAAGGTTATTAATGATATAGATAATATTGATTTTAAATGTTTGGATGCTAAGGATATTGATGATTTAAATTATAATGTTAATAAGGTGGTAGTTGATCCACCTAGAAATGGTTTAAATAAAAAAACGATCGATTATTTGAATAAAAATAATTTTGATAAGATAGTTTATGTTTCATGTGATCCTGTTACTTTAGCACGTGATTTAAAACTACTTGCAGATAAATATAGTGTGTTAGAGATAACTCCTTTTGATATGTTTCCTCATACTTATCATGTAGAGTGTGTATGTGTTTTAAACTTAAGATAAGTTTTTATAAAAGTATTCACTTTTTAACTGATAAATGATAAAATTTCAGTTAGAAAGTGAATAGTGTAAAATTATGAATTATGATAATTTAAATATAAAATAAAGGAGTATAAATTTGAAAAATGAAAATAACAAAAACATAATGATAAGAAGTAGTGTATCTGAATTTTTGATTTTTGAACAACAAAAAGGTGAAAAAGGTATAGAAGTAAGATTTGAAGATGGGGATTTGTGGCTAACTCAAAAAGCAATAGCTGACTTGTTTGATACTAGTAAACAAGATATAAGTTATCATTTGAAAAATATATTTGATACTCTTGAATTAAAAGAAAATTCAGTTGTCAAAAAATATTTGACAACTGCAAGTGATAACAAAAAATATAATACTAATTATTATAATCTTGATGCAGTTATAGCTATTGGCTTTAGAGTAAATTCAGATAGAGCAATTCAGTTTAGAAGATGGAGTATAAATATTCTTAAAGAATTTTCTAAAAAAGGTTATATTATAGATAAAAAAAGAATGGAAAATGGAACATTTTTTGATGAAGATTACTTTGAAGAATTACTTGCAGAAGTTAGAGAAATAAGACTATCAGAAAGAAGATTTTATCAAAAAGTAACCGATATATATGCAACAAGCATTGACTATGACCCTAATTCCCCTATTACAATAAATTTTTTTAAAAAAGTACAAAATAAAATGCACTATGCTGTTTCAAAACAAACTGCTGCTGAAATAATTTATAATAGAGCTGATAATAATAAAGAACATATGGGGTTAACTTCGTGGAAACACTTTCCTGATGGAAAGATTTTAGAAACAGATGTAGTAGTTGCAAAAAACTATTTAAGTAAAGAAGAATTAGAAGATTTAGAAAGAATAGTAAGTGCCTTTTTAGATTTAGCAGAAAATAGAGCAAGAAGATATATCCCAATGACTATGGAAGACTGGGCAAATAGAATAGATAAATTTTTATTAGCGGATGATAGAGATATATTAAAAGATGCAGGCAAAATATCACATGAGATAGCTTGTGATAAAGCATTAACAGAATTTGAAAAGTATAGAATAAAACAAGATAAACTTTATAAATCTGATTTTGATAAGTTATTATTAGAAACAGAAGATAAAAATGTATAAAAAAATAATCATCCGTTCATAATACTTTTAGTACTTGCTTAAGTACATGAAAGGATGATAATATGAGTTTAATACCAAGTAGATTTTATTTAGATGATATGTTTGATGATTTTAATACTAAATGTAATAGTATGAAATGTGATATATATGAAGAAAATGGTGATTATCACATTGTAATGGACGTACCAGGATTTAATAAAGATGATATCAAAATAGAGTCTGATAATGGTTATTTAACGATAACAGCTTCAAAAGAAAATGATAGTACCGAAGAAAAAAATTATATAAGACGTGAAAGAAACTATGGTAAATATGAAAGAACCTTTTATTTAGGTGAGGTTGAATTAGATAATATAAAAGCTGAATTTAAAGATGGTATTTTAAGAGTTATTGTTCCTAAAAAAGAGGTTGAATCATCTAAAAAAATAATAGAAATCGATTAAAAAAGACAAATTATGAGTTGATACTTGAATTTGTCTTTTTTACTTTGTTTAATAATACATCCATTGAGACGTTATATATACAAGATATTCCATATAATATACTGATTGGTAAGGTCCTATTACCTAATTCATAGTTGTTTAATGTTTGAGGTGTAACATTCAATTGTTTCGCTAAAATACGTAATGTATCATTGTGACTTAATCTTAATTCTCTTATATTGTTTAATAATTTATGATAATTCATTTTTCTAGATTTTTCATATCTCTTTTGTTTGGTTTTTCCAAACAAAAAGTCGACACTTACATTTAAGTTAGTAGCTACCTTATCTAACACCTCAACAGGCATACTCCTAGTACCGTTTTCATATAGATTATATGTTTTGTAATTAATATTAAGTATTTTTGCAAATTCATATTGCTTGATATCTAAATCTTCTCTAGTATTTTTGATTTTTATGTATAATTCATTCATATTTGTCACCAACTTAATTTTATACTGTAAAGACCAAAAGATAAAATTAGTCTTCAAAGTGCATAAAATATGCTAACATTTTATATTATACATACTTGTAATTTAAAAATACTAGTGATATAATACATTTATAATATCAACATAGAGAAGATAAATTATCTGAATATCAATCAAAATATGGTTAATAATAAAGTAGTAAAGGAGAATTATATGAAGAAGAAAGGTTTTACTTTAATTGAATTGTTAGCAGTAATCGTAATATTAGCAATCATAGCAATGATAGCAGTGCCAATAGTATTAAACTTAATTGAAAAATCTAGAAGAAATGCCTTTAAAGATAGTGTCTATGGCATTATGGAAGCAGCCGATCTATTTGTAGTATCAGAAAATTATAATACAAACGATGAAATAGAATTTGTCTGCAATGGAACATCTTGCTCTTTAGATGATGGTAGACAACTATCATTTAAAGGAGATGTTCCTATAAGTGGAAGCATTCAAATAAAAGATAAAAATACTTTAGCATATTTTATAAAAAGTAATGAATATTGTGCTTTAGGTACAAAGGAAAGTTTAGATGTAAATAAAGATTGTACAGAACTAGATTATACGGGAGCTGACTTAGAATTAAAGTTAGTAAAAGCAACAACAAATAGTATAATAGTATCATATAAAGCTACAGATGTTGAATCAGGAATATCTAGTGTAGAGGTTAAATTAAACAGTGATGTAAAAAAATTTACATATGATGATAAACCATCTATTGTAACTAATGGTGGTACTGGAATATTATTTGATAAACTAGAAAACAATAAAGATTATACAGTAACTTTAACTGTAACAAATGGAAATAAAATAACTAAAACTCAAGATTTAAAAGTATCAACTAAAGAAATGAAGAATCCTGATTTAATATCTGTAAACGATCCAACAGATGCTCAAGATGGATATTTTAAAACTCAAACTATACAAATAGATTTTGATACAGAAACTAAACCAGATTCAGCAAGATACTTTGTTAAAACTACTAAACAAGGTACAAGTAATATAGAGGTTACAAAGAAATGTGATACTAATGCTGATACAGATACACCAAATATCAATAGTTGTGAAACTATAGATAGTATAACTACTTTAGAAGAAAATGTATGGTATGAAATATCAGGTAACTTAGATGTAAAATACGATAGTACAGATAAAAATAAAGATAAAAATTTATATGCAATGACATATGATGGTACTAACTTTAGTGGAGTAGCAACATATAATTTATCTATGATAGATGGAACTAAGCCAACATTAAAATTGGGTGAAATAATATCTAAAACAGATAAATTATCAATAGGATATACCGCAACTGATGATGAGTCAGGAATAAAAACAAGAACATGTAATTATGGAACAGAAAGTGGAAAATATACTGAAACAGGTGTGGCATCTGAAACAAATTGTAGTATTACAAAATTAAAACCATCAACAACATATTACTATAAAATATGTGTACAAGATAAAGTAGGAAATGAAGAGGTATGTCATGAGGGAAATACAATGACAAATGCCTTTGTAAATCCAGATCTACAGTCAACTATAAGTCCAGAAAAAGATGTTGATGGCTTTGTAAAAACACAAAGTATAACAGCAAAATTTAATAGTGAAAATATGGATGAACCAAATCACTATATAAAATCAACAAGAGAGGGAACAGCAAGCGATAATGTAAAAGAAAGCTGTGGAGATGGTGAAAATCCAAGTAGTTGTTCAAGCATATCAGAAACAAAAACATTAAGTGCAAATACGTGGTATAAAGTAAATGGAGATACAATTACAGTAACATATGATAAAGCTAGTACAGAAACTAAAGATACTTTAACAGCCATAACATATGATGGAACTAATTATAGTGGAGTAGCAACATATACATTATCAAAGATAGATGCAACTAAACCATCATTTACAATGGATAAATCAAAAATTACATCAACAACAAATAGTATAAAAATACCATATACAGCATCGGATACTGAAACAGGTGTAAAAGTAAGTTGTAAATATGGAACAACTGATGGAAATTATGAAAATAGTGGAACATCAGTTGATAATACATGTACAATGTCAGGATTAACAGCAGGTACTAACTATTATTATCAAGTATGTGTTAGTGATGGTGTAGGAAACGAGGTACCATGTCAAACAGGAAATACATCAACAAATTCAATAACAGCACCAAGTATAACATTAACAACAAATACAACTGGAACTTTAACAGGTTACGCATTAAAACAAGTAGCAGCAGTAACATTTACAAATACTAATATAACCACCCCAACACATTATATAAAAACAACGAAAGCTGGAACAAGTAGTTCAAGTGTAACAGAAAGTTGTGGAAATGGAGATAAACCTGGAACATGTACAGGTATAACAAGTACAACAGCATTAGGAGCAAATACATGGTATAAAGTAAGTGGAAATACAGTATCAGTAACATATGACACACCAAGTACAGCTACTGGAACATTATCAGCCATAACCTATGATGGAACAAACTATAGTACAGTAGCAAATCAAGATATAAGTAAAATAGAACAACCAGCAACAGGAATAACATTAAATCAAACAAGTGCTACAATAAAAGTAGATGGAACAGTAACATTAACAGCAACGATACAACCAGCAAATGCAACAAATAAGAATGTAACATGGACAGCAGATAGTTCAGGTGTAGCATCAGTATCAAATGGAAAAGTAACAGGTCTAAAAGTAGGAACAGCTACGATAACAGCAAAGACAGCAAATAATCATAGTGTAACAGCAAGTATAAAAGTAGAAGCCAAAGGTGAATTATTATATGATAAAGTATCTGTTGGAGATTACGTGGCTTATGATGCAGGTGTTTGGAATGAAACTGTAGAAAAAACGACATATAACTCATTTGGCGGATATACAAAAGGCAAAAGTAAAAATGAAACTGTAATATGTGACAATGATTCTATTTCAATGTATAAAGGTTGGAGAGTGTTGAAAAAAGATGCAGCAACTAAAAAAGTTACTATAATCCATGCGGCAACACCTGAATGTTACTATCATGATTGGACAGATGACAGTGTAACTAACTTAAATACACGTGCAAATGAACAATATAAAAACTCATATGCCGATTCGGCTCATGCTATGACATATGATGAAATAAAGGAACTAGAAGCACTTGATCCTCATGGTGAATTACTATATTGTCAAGCAGGTTATTGGTTGGCAACTCGAAACACTGGATCTCTTGGTTACTTGTATAAAGCGAACGGTGCAGGCTCCGTCTCCAGCTACTATAGCGACTTGGACGGTTTCCGCCCAGTAATAGTTCTAAAATCTGATGTTATGACTACAGGTCGAGGTAAAGATCAAGTAGGAAATGAAAATGCTTGGATATTAGCATAACCATAACCCATATTTTATAAAATTAACAAAGAAACTCTAAAATTTATTTAGAGTTTTTTTAAAACTATTTACTTACATATGTTTGTTTTGTATAATATTTATAAGGAGTAAATAATATGGATTTTATAAACAACATAACAAAACAAACAATAATAATAACCCCATCTAACTTAAAAGAAGAAATACTAAAACAAAAAAATAACCTAAAAAAACTAATAAATATCAAAATAATGTCAATCGAAGAATTGATAAATAAATACTATTTTGAAACCGATGAACAAGCTTTAATATATCTAATGCATAAATATAACCTTAAATATAACGTCGCTAAAACGTATATAGATAATCTTATATATATTGATGAACAACATGAACTATATAAAATAAAAAAAGAACTAGAAAATAATAACTATCTAAAATATGATTTATTATTTAAAGAAAATCTAAAAAACTATAATATCATTGTCTATGGTTATGACTATATAACAAAATTTCAACAACAAGTTTTAAATAAAATAAACGCTAAAGTAGTAGATAAAGACTATAAACAATATAACCACGATATATACGAATTTAATACCATCGATGAAGAAATTGAATTTGTCGCTAAAAAGATATGCGAACTAATCGAAAAAGGTATCGATATAAACAATATCAAACTAGCAAATGTCCAAGATGAATACCATAACATAATACTAAGAATATTTGATAACTATAATATCCCCATAACAATCGATAAAGATACCCTATACGACACCGAAATTGGTCTATATTTCTTAGAAAATATCAATAATGATATCGATATAACATTATCATTACTAAAAGAAAAATACGATTTAACTAAAGAAGAAAATAACCAAATTCTAAAACAAATAATAAATATATTAAATAAATATAGTGGTATAAAATATACCGATATAAAAGAATGTCTAAAAGAAGAATTCAAAAAAACCAAACTAAAGCATCATAAACTAAAAAACTGTATAAAAATAATCAACCTAAAAAATAACGATATAAAAGATAATGACTATATTTTTTTAATATCATTCAATCAAAATATCATCCCTAAACTACATAAAGATGAACAATATTTAAAAGATAAAGATCGTATAAGATTAAACCTAGAAACATCAAATGAACTAAACATAATAGAAAATCAAACATATAAAAAAATAATTAACAATATTAAAAACCTAATCATAACCTATAAACTAAAAAGCTACTACGAACAATATCATATATCAAACTTAAACTATTACCTAAACTATGAAATAATCAAAAACCCTAAAATTAACATAAGTTATTCTAAAAAAAATGATCAAATCGTCTTAGCTTCAAAACTAGATAATCTAATAAAATATGGTATAACAGATTCCGATTTATCATCCTTATATAACACCTATAACAATATCGATTACTTAACATACAATAACAAATACCATCCAATCAATAAAGATGATCTAAGACAATATATAGGTACTCTACGTCTATCATATTCATCTATCAATAACTTTTATAAATGCCCCTTTAAATACTATATATCTAATATACTAAAACTTGACACTTACACAACAACATTTGAAGCATTTGTAGGTAGTGTATTCCATAATGTCTTATCAAAATGTTTTAAAGATGATTACAATATCGATATAGGATATAAAGACGCTATCCAAGAAGAATTACAAAAATTAGAAAAAAAAGAAATAATATTTGAACTAACCGAAGAAAATAATTTCTTCTTAGATATCCTAAAAGATGACTTAATCTTCATCATAAATACCATCAAAAAACAATACCAAAACATGAGTTTAAATAAATCACTATACGAAAAATATATAGAAATAGAAAAACAAGGACCAATCAAAATAATATTCAATGGCTTCATCGATAAAATAATCACTAAAGAAGAAAACAATATAACCTATACCGTTATCATCGACTATAAAACAGGTTCAGAAACAATCGACTTAAAAAACGTCGAATTCGGTTTAAACATGCAATTACCAGTATACCTATACCTAATCAAAAACTATAAAGAACTACATAATATCAAAGTAATCGGTTTTTACTTACAAAAAATACTAAACAAAGAACAAAATATAACCTTAAATAAAACATATGAACAGCTGAAAACCGATACCTTAAAATTAGAGGGATATAGTAACGATAACCAAGATATCATAAAATTATTAGATCAAAACTATAAAGATAGCCAAACCATCAAAGGACTAAAAATCAAAAACGATGGATCATTTTATAGTACCGCTAAAACATTAAACGATAATAAAATCGATGCATTATATAAATATGTCGATAAAAAAATCGATGAAGCTAGTCAAAATATCTTAGACGCTAACTTTACTATCAATCCAAAACGTATCGATAATAAAAACGTAAGTTGTACTTTCTGTAAATTTAAAGATATATGTTACCGTCAAGAAGAAGACTTTACTGACTTAAAACCAAGTGATAATCTAAGCTTTTTAGGATGTGATAATAATGACTAAATGGACTAAAGAACAAGAAGAAGCTATAAAAAAAAGTGGTACTAATATCATCGTATCAGCTGGTGCTGGTAGTGGTAAAACCGCTGTTTTAAGTGAACGCGTTATAAATAAATTAAATAGTGGTATTAACATCAACGGACTGTTGATTTTAACATTCACCAAAGCTGCCGCTTTTGAAATGCAAGAACGTATCCGTAATAAAATTATAGAAAATAAAAACCTATCATCCCAACTAGATTTAATCGATAATTCCTATATTACAACATTCGATAGCTTCGCCTTATCGATCGTAAAAAAATATCACTATCTATATAATATCGATCCTTATGTTAGTATCGCTGATAGTAATATTGTTTTAATCGAAAAAAGAAAGATAATCGATGATATCTTTAATGAACTATATATTAAAAAAGATAGACAATTTCAAAAACTTATTAAAGATTTCTGTGTTAAAAACGATAAAGAAATAAAAAGTGCCATCTTAAAAATAAGTAATAAATTAGAAATGAAAGTAAACTATGATGATTACTTAGATAATTATATCGATACCTACTTTAATGATAAAATGATAAATAACAACATTAAACAATATGAAGATATTTTAATAAACGAAATAAGTAGCCTTAATAATATGTTGTCCCTTTTAAAAACATATACAGATACTACTTATTATGAAAAAGTTTTAACTACCTTAACCCCTATCATAGAAAGTAATAACTACCAAGATATAAAAAATAACCTAAATATTACCATACCAAGATTACCAAATGGTTCAACCGAAGAATTAAAAACCATTAAAACCAACATATCTAATCTAATCACAAACTTACAAAAAGCTACTAAATACGATAATATAAACCAAATGAAAGATGAATATCTTCTAACTAAAGACTACGTAGAAATTATCATCAAAATCATTAAAGAACTACATAATAGAATTAACCAATATAAAAATAAAAACGATATCTATGAATTTAACGATATCGCCTTACTAGCGATCAAAATCATTAAAGAAAACGAACCAATTAAAGAAGAAATCAAAAATTCCTTTAAAGAGATCATGATCGATGAATACCAAGATACTAACGACTATCAAGATTTGTTTATATCACTAATATCTAATAACAATACCTATGTCGTAGGCGATATCAAACAATCAATATATCGTTTTAGAAATGCTAACCCATCTAACTTTAAAATGAAATACGATTTATATAAAAATAACCAAGGTGGTTACAAAATCGATCTAAACAAAAATTTCCGTTCAAGAAAAGAAATATTAGATGATATCAATAAAATCTTTAATTTAATCATGTCAGATAATTTAGGACAAGCTGATTACTTAAAAGAACACCAGATGATCTTTGGTAATAATTCATATATAGAAGAAGGTAAAACTAACCAAAAATATGGTCTACAAATATATAATTA
This sequence comes from uncultured Bacilli bacterium, assembly GCA_947629265.1. Taxonomy (GTDB): domain Bacteria; phylum Bacillota_I; class Bacilli_A; order RF39; family UBA660; genus HGM10857. Next base: position 53,054 of record CANRCZ010000001.1, read on the forward strand.
CCATAAAATAAAAGACTATAGTAGTAGTGAAATCGAAGCCTTTATTATCGCTAATGACATAAAAAATAAAATAAAAAATAAATACCAAGTATTCGATAAAGATTTAAAAATATTAAGAGATGTAAAACTAAGTGACTTTGTTATTTTAATCGATCGTAGTTCTAACTTTGAAACATATAAAAAAATATTAGAATACTTAAATATTCAAACCGTCATCGAAAAAGATGAAGATATAACCGATGAAATCGAAATCAATGTTATAAAAAATTTATTAAATTTAATCATTAAAATAAAAAAACAAGAATTCGATACCCAATTCAAATACTATTTTGTTAGTATCGCTAGGAGTTTCTTATTTGAATACGATGATAATAAAATATTTGATTGTTTTAAAAATAACAACTTTAAAGATAATGATATATATAAAAAAGCTTACCTAATAAGTTTAAAACTAGATAGTTTAAGTATCAATAGTATCTTAAATAACATTACTAAAATGTTTGACTTATACTCTAAATTAATCAAAATCGGTTCCTTAGAAGAGAGAATTATTAGAATAGATTACCTATTTAATCTAGCAGGTAACCTATCAAAATTAGGTTACGATATATATAAATATACTGATCATATAACCGATATAATCAATGGTAGTAACCAAATTAAATTTTCTTTAAATACTACTAGTGGTGATGCTGTTAAAATAACTACCATTCATAAATCAAAAGGATTAGAATATCATATTTGTTATTTTCCAGGTTTTGATAAAGAATTTAATTTAGATGATTTAAAAGATAAATTTATATACGATAATAAGTATGGTATAGTAGCCCCTTATTTTAAAGAGGGAATCGGTACAACTTTTTATAAAGATCTAGTAAAAAATAAATATATGTTAGAAGAAATTTCTGAAAAAATAAGACTTTTATATGTAGCATTTACAAGAGCTAAAGAGAATATGATCATTGTAACCGAATTAAAAGATAATCTATTATCACCTAAAAATAGTGATGGAGTAATCGATGATAGTGTAAGATTAAATTATCATAGTTTTAATGATATAATTTCTTCCCTTTATAATTATATCGATGATTATGTAATCGATTATGATTTAGATAGTATCAATATATCTAAAGATTATAAGAAAATTAAAAAAATTAATTATAAAGATTATATACCTTTATCAGATAGTAAGTTAGATATTAAAAGTATTAATGTACCTAATATCTATATAAGTGAAAGTAGTTTTTCTAAAGAAAGTAATGAGTTAATAAAAAATAATGATTATTTAAAATTAGGTACTTATATTCATTATTTGTTTGAAATGATCGATTTTAAAAACCCTAATTTAGATAGTTTAAATATTGATAAATTTTATAAGGATAAAATTAGATTATTTTTAAATAGTGATCTAATGAAGAATGTTCAAAATGCTAAGATATATAAAGAGTATGAATTTATGTATGAGTTAGATGATAATGTTTATCATGGTATTATCGATTTAATGATGGAGTATGATAGTCATATTGATATAATCGATTATAAACTTAAAAATATTGATGATATAAAATATTTTGAACAGTTGAATGGTTATAAAAAATATATTGAAGATCTTACTAATAAGAGAGTTAATATATATCTTTATTCAATATTGGATAATAAGATTAATGAGCTAAGTTATCATGTTTAAAAAAATTTATACTTGAAAATATAAAATAAGTATTGTATAATCAAAATGTAAAATAAAGGAAGGAAGAGATAAAAATGAAAGAAAAAATAAGGTTCGGGGGGGGGGTATTTAATAACGATTTTAATACTATTAGTAGTAACTAATGGTATTACATATGGCGCTAGTCAATATGATAGTAAGAGTGTTAGTTATACCAAAAGTGATGGAACAACTGTTACCGTTTCACAGGCCCTAGATGATTTGATTGTTAAATCAAGTAAATCAGGTGGTAACTTTAATATTGAGCTAGCCGAAAGAACCATAGGAGTAAATTATACAGAAAGCACAGCAGATTATGAGAAAATAATCGATGATTTATTAGGAAAAATAATATCAACAATGGGAGCAACTGCAAAAACAGCAGAATTGACCTCATTAAAAAATGCAACTTTAACATGGACAAGTCAAGATACTGGAACTGTAAGTATTAGCGGAACAACCGCCAAAGGTGTTAAAGTAGGAAAGACAACATTAGTAGGATCAGGTGCTGGAAAGCAAGTAACAGTACCAATAAATGTAATATCTGGAGTATATTTGGCAGATAGTGCAATAGCTGTTGGAGATTACGTAGCGTATGATGCAGGAACTTGGAGTTCAACTGTTGGTAAACCAACAAGTCATGGAAACTTTGGAGGATATACAAGTGGTAAAAGTAAAAATGAAAGTGTGTCTTGTGATAATTCATCTACAACATTAAAAGGTTGGAGAGTACTTTCAATAGATAAAAGTAGTAAAAAAGTAACCATAGTGCATGCCGGTCAACCCGAATGTTACTATCACGGAACTAATCCAAGTGATAGTATATCTAAATTGAATACTAGGGCATATGAACAATATAAAAACACATTTGCAGAGTCAGGACGATCAATATCCAAAACCGATGTTGATGCTCTTGGTTCAACTGATACATTACGAAAAACAAGCACATATTACTGGCTGGCTACTGCATTCGGCAGCACTTACTTGTATTACGTGGGCACTGACGGTAGCATCGGCAGCTACTACAATAGCGTGTATGGTTTCCGCCCGGTGATAGTTCTAAAATCTAGTGTCCTTACTACAGGTAAAGGAACAGATAGTTATGGAAATTCTGCTTGGAAATTAGCATAGCTATAATTACACACATTTCCGCCCAAGCTAGGCTGAAAGTCGAGCGGGCGGACAATTATGAGGTTAAAATATGTCAATGTTGAATGTATATAATGAAATAAAGAAAGTGCATCCAGATTTTGTATTGTTAATAAAATCTGGAACCTTTTATGAAATACTAGAAAATGACGCATATGTACTCAGTAATATAAGTGGCTATAAAATAGTAGATAAAACAAATTACCAATTGTGTGGCTTCCCTAGTAATGTACTTGCAAAAGTAACCAATAAACTAGAACAAAAGAGCATAAATTATATCGTTTTAGATAGTCGTGATAACTACGACGAACTAGAACGATGTGACTACGAAAAATTAAATAAATACGATCACTACTTAGAAAAAGGAAAAAGAGAAACAAAAAGAAAGAATATAATACAAGAATACAATCAATATTTAGAACAAAATATTGAAAGAAAATTCATGGATAAACTATTAAAAGATATAGGTAAATTAATTGATAAAACAAGAGAAATTTGAGATAGTAAACCGTATAAAAAGCTTAATAGTTTATCTAGAAACCAACTTAGAAAATTTTCCTAAAAAAGATTTAGAATTAAAACATAAATTAAACAATGAAATATATGATTTATTAAAAAAATGTTATTTGGCAAATAATGCAGTAAATAACGATAGAAAATCAGAATTACAATATGAATTAATAAGCATGGTTAAATATATCGATTTTTTAGTAAATCTATGTTACGAAAAGAAAATAATCAATCATAAAAAATATTTGCAGATTGGTGAAAAATTGGATAATATCTTAAAATATATAATAGGGTGGATTAAGTATACTCACAATGCAGAACAACAATCCCAAAATATATGATAAGTTATTATATAGATGTATGTAGTATGTAGTATGGGTGTAATACTGTAACTGGCTGGCTACTGCAAACAGCAGCACTAACTTGTATAACGTGAACACTGACGGTAGCATCAACAACAACAACAATAACGTGAATGGTTTCCGCCCGGTCCGGTTGTAGCTCTCTACCAAATTAAGAGTTTAAATATTAAAATGACCAAGGTTGTTTTAGTTGTAGCTCTCTAAGGTTCGAGGATAACATGACTAAGGTTATGTATGAGAGAAGTAGAGAACAAGTATTATTCCTTAGGTAAAACTTAAAATCAAAAAAGATAGCTTTATTTGTTAGTAATGAAAATGAAAGTGAGTAAGCTTAAAGACTTTTTTGACAGAAATAGCGTTTAGTTGCTATTTTTTGTTATAAGGGGATGACAGTATTAAACGGAAAAATAATCTATATGAAACAATGCTAAATTTTGATAATATTTTAAGTTGTTACAAAGAGGTAATGCGAAATACTAGAAACAAAAAAGCTGTTTTAAAATACGATAGTTTAAAATGTGTACACATATATGAAATATATAAAATATTAAAAAATAAAAACTACAAAATGTCATCATATAACATATTTAAAATATATGAACCTAAAGAAAGAATAATCGTATCACTAAAACTAACCGATAAAATCATAAACCATCTAGTAACTAGATGCATCCTTATACCATCTATCATACCTATTTTAATTGACCAAAACGTTGCAACAAGACCTAATATGGGGACTAGTAAAGGAATAGAATACTATAAAAAATATCGTCAACGTTTTAACTATAAATATGGTAAATATTACATACTAAAATGTGACATAAAAAAATATTTCGCTAGTATCAATCATGATATACTAAAACAAATGTTAAAAAAAGTAATAAAAGATAACGACGCTTTAAATATTATAAATACCATCATCGATAGCTATCCAACCGGTTTAGCAATCGGATCAATGACAAGTCAGATTTTAGCGATATTTTACTTAAACGATTTTGATCATTATGTAAAAGAACAATTAAAAATAGAGGGTTATATCAGATATCAAGATGATATACTTTTATTTCATAATGATAAACAATACTTAGTTGAATGTTTAGAAAAAATAAAAAATTACCTAAACGATAATTTAAAATTAGAACTAAATAATAAAACAAGAATATATCATAGTCATGAAAAACTAATATTTATCGGTTATAACAAAAGTAAAGGTAAAATAAACAATAAAAAACATAAAAGAAGAAAAATATACGATAAAGGTTATATAACCTTAAACAGCTACATATCAAGTATTATGAGTTATAATTATATATCATAATCTAAAAACTATATCATAAAATAAAATAGGAGTATTATTAATGTTGTATTACATATTGACAAATAATAAATAAAAGGTATAATAATGTAAAAAAATTACATTATTATTTAAAACAATTGTAATTTTTTTACATTTTGTATATAATATTATTGGAGATGATATTATGTTGGAAAAAATAAAATTAGATAATTATACAACATTTTTAACACCTACCGACATTGATTTTAAAGCTACTAATTATAAATTTTTAGAAGATGAAAACGTTGGAAATAATAGAATATTAAAAGGATGTTTATTCGTTGGTGAAAATGCTTCTGGTAAAACCCAAATTCTAAAAAGTATTACCTTACTACTTGATTTGCTATTTGGTAATAATGAGGTAAATTTAATCGCTAATAAATGTTTTTATACCGATAAACCAACCTATAAACTAGAATATACATTTATCGAAGAAAAAGAAATTGTCTACTCAATTGAATTAGGTCCTAATGAAATTGTTTCTGAAAAACTTATACTTGATAAACAAGTTATCTTAGAAAGATTAGGTAATACCGCTAAATTTAGTTTAAACGAAGAAAAAACATTTAATGATATTTCAAATAAACTACTATTCTTACGTAGAATATACTTTGATACTAATTTTTATGAAAATAAAATTTTAAATAAATGGTTTGAATATATGAAAAAATCAGTATATATTAACTGTTACTACCGAACCGTTTTAACCTATTCAGGAACTAGTTTATTAGTTCATGAATACCTAAACAATAATAATGTCGATACGATCAATAACTTTTTAGAAAAAATAAACTATAAACAAAAAATTGAATATAGTACTGAAAACTCTAGTTTAAACAATAAATTTTCTATTAAATCAAATGATAATACCAAGTTTATTTCCTTTAATAAACAAGGTACGGATATTTATATTCCTGAAATGTTTGAATCAACAGGTAATATAACATTAATGGAGCTATTACCATCATTTTTACATGCTATCAATAATGAATGTATGATTATTATTGATGAATTTAGTAGTGGCTTTCATAACGAACTAGAAGAATGTATAATAAAATATTTCTTTCATTATTCAAAAAATTCGCAATTGTTCTTTACATCACATTCTACAAACATATTAAATAATACAATCATAAGACCAGATCAAATATATGCTGTTAATTTTGACTCTAAAAAAGGATCTATATTAAAAAGATTTTCTGAAGAAATGCCAAGAGAGTCACAAAATACAGAAAAAATGTATTTAAAAGGCATTTTTGATGGAATGCCAGATTATAACAAAGTCTTTAAAGACTAATTAATTTGTTTTTAAGGTTTAAGCATTTTAACGTATGATACTATCAAATATTATCAGTAATTTGACTATTATATGAAATTATGGTAAAATTTATTTGTGAGGTGAAAATGTGAAACCACAATCGGTTGGCCTTGTAATGAGTGTTGCCACTGGATTGGTAATATTATTTGCATCTATATTTTGTATTAATGTTATCAATGATGACACACGAAATTACTCTAGTTCATTAGATACATCTAAGATTTTAGATAGTGTGGATAATGTTCTAGACAACGAAAACGAAAAATTAATGCTTGATCGTAGTAAGATTTTGTCTTCAGTTGCTACCGGTGAAATCATCAAAGGTACAGAAGAAGAAATCAAAGCTTCACAACAAAAAGCTATTGAAGAAGCTACTTTAAAAGCTATTGAAGAAGAAAAGAAACGTAAAGTTTATAATAATCTTACTTTAGAAGAATTAAGTAATAAAATAAATAAAGTATTTAAAGGCTCATATTTAGCAAATACAGGTGAGTTATTTGCAAGCTATTCATTAGAAAAAAAAGTTGATACTTATACAGCTGTAGCGATTGTTTTATTAGAAACCGGTTGCTATAGTAACTGTAGTAAACAAGTAAGAACTTGTAACAACGTTGGTGGTATGAAAGGTGGACCAAGTTGTAATGGTACGTCATATAAGTACTTTAAAACAAAAGAAGAGGGTATTAAAAGCTTTATAGATAATTTATCAAAAAATTACTATAAACAAGGCTTAGATACTCCAGAAAAAATGAATAAAAAATATGCAGCAAGTAGTACTTGGGCCAAAAAAGTAAATAAATATATTGATATAATAAAAAAAGTCTAGTTTATTTAAACTAGGCTTTTTACTTAATTATAACTTAATAAGCTATTTTCCAAGCTTTTTGACCAAATTGATCTTGTCCCTCACCAGTTGTTAAAATACCAGTTTTAAGAACTATTACAGGACGGAAACCATTTAAGCCACTTGCAGTGGATGGACGACCATCAGCAAGCATGTAATATAGACCAGTACCACCACTAGGATTTGCTAGCCAATAAACTGTTCCTATGCTTCGTAATGGATCACTCTGATTAAGATTTTCAATTTCTTCTAATTTAATTGAATGAGCTGAATCTGCAAATGTGTCATTTACATACAGTTTTTGAGCTCTATCATTTAATTTATTTATACTATCAGTTGAATTGCTTCCAAAATAATAACATTCAGGTATTCCAGCATGAATTAATGTTACCGTTTTATTGACTGTATCTTTTGATAAAATCCGCCAGCCTTTTAATGTAGTTTTATGAGTGTCACTATAACATTGATCTATACTATCATTTTTACTATTACCTATTGTGTAGCCACCAAATTCATCTCTATTACTTGGTATTTCTTTTGTTTCATTCCATTTACCAGCATCATACGCAACATAATCTCCTACATTTGCCACATCCGCTAAATATCTGGTTACCTTTCCACAAGCATTTACATTTTCTTCCAACTTATCAATTTTAACAATGGATGTATTGATTAAATCATCCAAAGCTTGTTTAACAGTAATAGTTTTATTATCTTTAGTATAACTAACACTTTCACTACTTAATTGACTAACACCATATGTAATACTAGTCGCTAATACAGCACCACATATAGATCCAACAATAAATTTTTTTTGACTTAACAACTTGTTAATAAGTTTCATAAACTTAACCTACTTTCTAATCATATCTTCATTTTAGATTATACAGTCGCAAAAGTCAATACATTTTGCGCAATAAATCAAAATGTTGTTAGGTGATGTTTTAATGAAAGTTAATAATCTAAACTTAAAATATAAAAGCTTAAGAGAAGATAATGATAAAACTCAACAAGAAATCGCTGATTTTCTAAACGAAAAAAGAAGCACATATTCAAAATGGGAAAGTGGTTATAACGATATACCACTAGAAAAAGCTAATGAGCTTGCCAATTACTACCATACCTCCCTAGATTATCTTCTAGGATTATCAAATAAACATCTAAAAATAGACAAAAACTTAAATATAGATTGGCAAAAGATATCAAGTAGACTTAAAACATTAAGAAAAGAACATAAACTAACCCAAACAGAACTAGGTAATAAAGTAGGTTTTCTACAGAAGACGTATTCACAATACGAGAATGTTACCTTTAAAATAACGACCAATAAACTACTTTATATCGCGAAATTCTATAACGTATCTATGGATTACTTAACCGGACGCTTAGATAAAAAACATATAATATAATTACTATGTTGACGATATAATAGAATTATGATAATTTAAAAAAGAGGTGTATTATATATGAAAAAAAGTACAAAAAAAGTTAATAAAAAAGACGAATTAACTAATCCAAAACCTAGTAAAGAACTACTAGAATCTTTAGAAGAGGGAAAAAAGATCATACAAGAGATAAAAAAAGGAAAAAGACAAGGATATAATAACGTTAATGAAATGATGAGGAATATACTAAATGATTAACGTTAAAATAAAATATTAATAAAAAGATATCTACTAAAATGTCGATAAATGACTTACGAAAGTTATTCTAAAATGGCGATACCCTAACTATATTTAAGTATAGGAGGTATTCCATGACAAACATTAAAATCGGACTTACTAGTACAGAGGTAATAAAAAGAAGAAACGAATTTGGAACTAATGCACTATCAAATAATAACACCAATAGCTTCACTAAAAAACTTATTCAAAGTTTAGCAGATCCAATCATCAGAATTTTATTAATAGCCTTAGCTGTAAAAACAATATTCCTATTTAAAAACTTTGATTGGTATGAAACAATCGGTATCGTAATCGCTATACTGGCAGCCTCTTTAATATCTACCATATCAGAATACGGTAGCGAAAAAGCTTTCATAAAATTACAAGAAGAATCATCAAAAATAAACTGCCGTGTTAAAAGAGATGAAAAACTACAAGAAATAAACGTCGATGAGGTCGTTGTCGGTGATATCGTCTACTTACAGTCAGGTGACCGTATACCAGCCGATGGAATCATTAGAGAGGGTGAAATATCCGTCGACGAGTCAATGATAAACGGTGAAGCTAAAGAAGCTTATAAAGATACAAAAAATAACATTTTATATAAAGGAACAGTCGTCTATTCCAAAGAAGCTATCATGGAGGTAACTAAAGTTGGAAAAGATACCATATACGGTAAAATAGCACTTGAACTACTAGAAAAAGAAGCACCTAGTCCTTTAAACCTAAGACTAAAAGATCTAGCGAAAACGATCAGCAAAATCGGTTATATCGGAGCTTTCCTAGTAGCCCTATCCTACCTATTTGCTGTCGTCGTTTTAAAAAACAACTTTGAAATACCTAAAATGATAGCCGAATTAACTAACTTTAAAATCATGTTTGGCCATATCCTATACGCTATGACCTTATGCGTAACCATTATCATCGTCGCCGTACCAGAAGGACTACCGATGATGATCACTTTAGTATTATCATCCAATATGAAAAGAATGTTAAAAAGTAACGTCCTAGTTAGAAAACTAGTCGGTATCGAAACATCAGGTAACTTAAATATCCTCTTTACCGATAAAACAGGAACCCTAACCAATGGTAAATTAAATGTCATCGGTGTTGTAAATGGTAACCTAAAAGAATATAGTAGTATATTAGAACTTGAAAAATATAGTAGATACTATAAACTAGTTACAATGTCGATGATCTGTAATAACGGAGCTACCCAAACCGAAAACGGAATTATCGGTGGTAACCTAACCGATAGAGCTATACTAAAATTTGCAAGTAATATAAAACTAAACTATAAAAAAATCGATACCGTACCTTTTAATAGCAAAGACAAAATGATGAAAACAACTATCGATATCGGTAAAAAAATTGAGCTAATCAAAGGAGCTCCCGAAAAAATAATCAGTAGCTGTACCTATTACTATAACGAATTCGGTGAAAAAAAACTTATAAACCGTCTAAAACTAAACGAACAATTAGAAAAATATACCAAATGTGGAATCCGTGTTTTAGCAATGGCGATAAACGAAAACAAAATATCTAAAAACTATACCTTTGTTGGACTAGTTTTAATCAAAGATGAAATAAGAAAAGAAACCATCCAAGGTATCAATATGATAAAAGATGCCCATATCGATATCGTTATGATAACCGGTGATAACAAAGATACCGCCTTAAGTATCGGTAAAGAAATCGGATTATTAGATAGTGAGTACGACGTCATTTTAACAAGCGAAGAGATGAATAGACTGAATGATGAAGATCTAAAAAGAATTATCCCTAACCTAAAAATAGTCGCTAGAGCCTTACCTCAAGATAAAAGTCGCCTCATCAAACTAAGTCAACAAATGGGACTAGTTGTCGGTATGACTGGCGATGGCGTTAATGATGCCCCAGCCTTAAAAAAAGCTGACGTTGGCTTCGCTATGGGAAGCGGTACCGAGGTAGCTAAAGAAGCTAGTGATATCGTTATTTTAGATGATAATATACTATCGATATCCAATGCTATTTTATATGGTAGAACCATCTTTAAAAGTATCAGAAAATTTATAATCCTCCAGCTAACTATCAACCTATGTGCTATGGGATTATCCCTAATTGGACCATTCATCGGTATCGATACTCCAGTAACCGTTATCCAAATGCTATGGATAAATATGATTATGGATACCTTAGCTGGCGTCGCTTTCGCCTTTGAACCACCAATGAAAGAATACATGAAAGAATACCCTAAACGAAAAGATGAACCGATCATAAATAAATACATGCTAAACGAAATCGGTTTAACCGGTCTTTACTCAACCATCCTATGTATCCTATTTTTAAAACTACCTATATTAAATAAAATATATGAAAGTGAAAGTTCTCTATTAACAGCCTTTTTTGGACTATTCATCTTCATCGATATCTTTAACTGTTTAAACGCTAGAACTGAACGGATGAATATCTTAAAAAATATCAATAAAAACAAAGTATTCATCATTATTATAACGTTTATCATCGTCGTTCAATTAGGTTTAATCTACTTTGGTGGATCGGTCTTTAGAACCTCAGGATTAAGCTTCATCGAGCTAGAAATTATGATTTTAATCGCTAGTACGGTTATTCCTTTTGATATGTTAAGAAAATATATGTTAAAACATCAAAACAAAATTAACCATGTATAATTGACAAAAAATTAACAACCATATCACTAATTGTCGGTACTATTGCATTTATTTGTAATAAATGTTAAAATGTAATTGGTGATATATATGATTATGCTTCACAAAAACTTACAAGAACAAGGATTTAGTAATTATCAAATTCAAAGTTTAGTTAAAAAGAAAGCCCTTTATTTTGTCGATAAAGGCATATATTCAACAACCAAAGAAATCGATTACCTAGAGGTAATATCAAAAAAACACCCAAATGGTGTCTTTACCCTAGAAACAGCATGTTATATCTATGGTTTAATAAATAAAAATACAGAACCATATGTCATTGCTACTAAACAAAAAGATCGAAAAATAAAAGATGAAAAAATCAAACAAATATTTATGAAAGATAACTTATATGAAATAGGAATTAATCAAGTTAAATTTAGAAATATCAATATCAGAGTTTACGATCTAGAAAGAGTTTTAATCGACGTCGTAAGAAATAAAAAAAACATGGACTTTGATACATATAGTGAGATAATTCAAGCATATAAAAGAATATCAAAATTATTAAACAAAAGAAAATTAGAATTATATCTACCTAATTTTAAAGATAAAAAAATAATTACCCGTATTCAAAATGAGGTATTTAATTAAAAGGAACTAGTTATATAGTTCCTCTTTTAAATACTCGATATTTTCATTCATAAGACTAATATAGTCTTCTTTATTTTTAATTTCTTCTTCTGTTAAAGTAGATAATTTATTTAATTCTACTACCTTAGCATTAGTACTATTAACAATATTTTTAACTGTACTATTTAAGTGATCTTTATCTAAAGTATATATATAATCTAAATCACCATTTAATAAGGTTGTAGCATCACTTATAACTTTATCAGTTAAGTTATCATTTTCTTCTAAAGAAATAATCGTAAAACCATATTTTTCTAAAAATTTTAAAGCATTATTATCAACTATCAATGTAGGATTAGTACTATTTTCACTCATCAATTTTAAATTAGCATCGATATTTGATATAGTAACCTTTAAATTATCATAATTTTGATTGATTTCTTCGATTAGATAATGGTTATCAATATATTTAAGTAGACCATTTTTAATGTTTAAAGCGATCATTAAAAAGTTAGATGGATCAAGCCATAATTCATTGATATCATAATTCATTTCCATACTTTGGGTTGCATCGATAATCATTAGATCTTTATTGTATTTAAACATATCGTTGACATAACCTTTTTCAGTACTAATTCCATTAAAGATATATAGATTAGTACGACTGTATTCTTTTATCTGTTTTTTGGTTAGGTTATAACTTGATATATCACTACCAGCTGGATAGATACTAGAGATAGTACTATGTTCACCATATAAAGTGTTAGTTATATATTCGATTGGATAAGTAGTTGTATAAATATTAATACCATCTAAATTGTCTTTTTTAAAACATCCTGTAACGAGAAACAAACTAATCATCAGTACAATTATCTTTTTCATTATATCTTCCTTTCTGGTACGGGATCAAAACCGTATTTACCTAGTGGCCTACAGCGAATTATTCTTCTAATACCTAAATAACCACCTTTGATGACACCAAATCTTTCGATAGCGGTTATCATATATTCTGAACAAGTTGGCGTAAAACGACATAAGTTATGTAAGTGACTAGGTGTATTTTGATAGCACTTAATAAGCTTTATGATTATTTTTTTCATATAATCAATTATACTAAAAAAATACTTGTTTGTAAATATGAACGAGTGATATAATCTTTATAGAAATGAGTGAGAAGATGAAAATACTTGATGAACTTGGTATTAAAACCGATCAATTAGAATTATATGAAACCGCTTTTACCCATACGTCGTACGCTAATGAGCATGGACTTACTAGTTATGAAAGGTTAGAGTTTTTAGGCGATGCTGTTTTAGAGCAAGTGATGAGTGAATATTTGTATAAAAATACTGATTATAATGAGGGTAAGATGACTAAGATGCGAGCTCACTATGTCTGTGAAAATGCCTTATATGAATATTCTTTAAAGTTAGGACTTAATGATTATTTAAGATTAGGTAATGGTGAAAGTTTAAATGGTGGTAAATATAGGAAAGCTATTGTAGCAGATATCTATGAAGCTTTTATTGGCGCTTTATTTTTAGATCAAGGTATCGAAACCGCTAAAGCTTTTATTTATCAAACCGCCATTCCTTGTTTAGAAAACCATACGATCGACTTTTTTGATGATTATAAATCGAAACTACAAGAACTCGTTCAAACTGATAAAAGGAGTTTAGAATACGTCATAACTAAAGAGGAGGGACCAGCTCACAACCGAACTTTTACCGCTATTGTCAAAATCGATGATATTATCTATGGTGAGGGTGTCGCTCATAGCAAAAAAGAAGCTGAACAAGAAGCTGCTAAAAACGCTTTAGAAAAAAGTGCTAGTATATAAATGATAATTTAACCAATAATAATATTGGTGATATAATGATACAAAGTCATACGATAAAATATGAAAATAATGAAGAAATTTTATATTTGTATTTAGATTTTTCTAATGAGTTCGCTAAAGAATTAGGTGATAAAAATAAATCTATTTTTAGCAACATAAAAAAATATTTAAAAACTCTTAAAGATGATTTTAAGGGTACAAAGGTAGTTATTGTAGCAAGTGGTATTGTCCTTGCTACTTTAACTTTAAATACTGGTTTAATGCGTCAAAATGCAGTCGCTAGAAATGATAATAATTTATATATTACATCCGTTCATTTTAATGAACCTAGTGTTGTTGTAAAGGATGATAATGTTGAAGAAACAGTAGAAACTAAAAAGGTAGAAACTGTTAAACCGGAGGTTAAAACTAGTCAAACTAATACGAATAAACAGACTACTACTAAAACGACTAGTCAAAAAAGTACTAGTAATAAAACTACTAGTACAAATAGTAATACAACTAAGTCAACTACTAAACAAGAAACTAAATCAACAACCAAAACGACAACTAAAACTACTAATCAAACAACAAAACAATCGACAAATCAAACAACTCTTAAAAACCCTATAACTATCTATCGCAGTAATGGTGATATCTTAAAACTGGAATTTGAAGATTATATAATCGGTGTCGTAGCCGCTGAAATGCCAGCTTCCTTTAATACAGAAGCTTTAAAAGCCCAAGCTGTTCTCGCTAGAACATACGCTTTAAAAACAGTTAAACAAGGTAAAAAACTAACTGATACTGTAGCTACCCAAGTTTATAAAGATAATAACCAACTTAAAAAATTATGGGGTAGTGAATATTCCAAATACTATAACAAAATAAAAGATGCTGTAAGTAGTACCAAAGATTTAACTGTTAAATATAACGGTGAATATATCGAAGCTGTCTATCATTCGATAAGTAATGGTAAAACCGAAGATGCTAAATATGTATGGGGTAATAGTTTTCCTTATTTACAAGTTGTGGATAGTGCTTATGATGCAAATGTCAAAGACTATAGTAAGACTGTAACTAAATCATATACGGATGTATCATCTAAACTAGGTATTACCGTAACTAAAAATAGCAATATCGAAATATCTAGAAACGATAGTGGTAGAGTTAGTAATTTAACTATCGATGGAACAAGCTTTACTGGTGTAACTATCAGAACTAAATTGAACTTAAGATCAACTGACTTTGATATCGAACAAGGTGAAGATAGTTTAAAAATAACTACTAGAGGTTATGGTCACGGTGTCGGTATGAGTCAATATGGCGCTAATGAATACGCTAAAAAAGGTTGGACTTATAAACAAATAATAAATCATTATTACCCAGGTGTTAATATATCGTAGTTGCAAATATAAATATAATAATTTATAATTAAGTAGGTGATATCATGCAAGAAATAGTTAAAAAACTTACAGATTTACATAAGACTATATCAGTAATGGAGTCATGTACTGGTGGAGCTTTAGCAAGTAGCATAACCGATATATCAGGTGCTAGTGGAATATTAAAATTTAGTGCTGTAACCTATTCTAATGAATACAAAATTAAAATGGGTGTTAGTGAAGATATTATTAAAAAATATACCGTATATAGCATCAATGTCGCTAATGAAATGAGTAAAAATATCGCTAATTATGCTAATTCTAACTATGGAATTGGTATAACTGGACAATTAAATAAATACGATCCCAACAACATAACAAATGAAAATAATGTCGTCTATATAAGTATCTATGATAAAGATAATGATAAATTTATAAATGATATTATAAAGGTTGATAAAAAAACAAGAAAAGAAAATAAACAGATTATTGTTGATAGAGTAATTATATTATTAAAAAATATTCTTGATATTTAATAATATAATTTTTTTTCATTTACAAATAACGTATAATATGTTAAAATTTAATTGTAAAATAAGGAAAGGAAAGATAAAAAATGAAAGAAAAAATAAGGCTTGGGGGGGGGTTATTTACTAATAATTTTAATACTATTAGTGGTAACTAATGGTATAACATATGGTGTAACTAGCCTACAAAGTGAAAGTGTTAGCTACACTAGAAATGGCCAAACTAAAAGTGTGAAACAAGCACTAGATGATTTAATTGTTAAGGTTGATCAAAAGAGTGGTAACTTTAATATTGAGTTAAAAGAAAGAAATCTAGCAGTAAATTTTACGGAGAACGTATCAACTTATAAAACAATTGTTGATAATGTATTAAGTAAAATGATAACTGCAATGGGTAGTGATGTTAGTACTGCAGAGTTAACAGCATTAAAAAGTGCAACGTTAACATGGACAAGTCAAAATAATGGTATTGCAACTGTGGTTAGCGGAACAACAGTAAAAGGTGTTGCAGCAGGACAAACAAAAATAATAGGAACAGCACCTAGTGGACAACAGGTAATAGTACCAGTAAAAGTAATAAGTGCAGTATATTTAGCCCAAAAAGCAACAGTTGGAGATTACGTGGCGTATGATGCTGGAACATGGTCTTCAGCAGTAACAACTAAACCAACAGGTCAAGGAACTTTTGGAGGAAACGCAGCAAATAATAAAGGAAATAGTGTATCATCATGCTTAAGTAGTAGCTACTCTACCTCATTAAAAGGTTGGCGCGTTTTAAAAATTGAAGGTAATCAAGTCTACCTAGTCCATGCCGGTCAACCCGAATGTTACTATCATGGACAAGACCAGAGTGCTAGTATAACTAAATTAGATGCACGAGCAAAAGAATATATGAATTCATATGCCCAATCAGCTCATGCTATTACTAAAGACGAGGTTGATGCTATTACCAATACTAGTGATACCTTACGGAAGACTGGAGATTATTATTGGTTGGCAACTCCATATAATGGCCTCAGCGGTGGCTACTTGTATTGCGTGCACCCGGATGGTAGCATAGCCAACTACTGCCGCAACAGCTCGGACGGTTTCCGACCTGTAATTGTTCTAAAATCTACAATCCTAACCACTGGACAAGGATCAGATGGTTTTGGACATAATGATGCTTGGTTAATAACAATTTAACAAATATCTATTCTAAAATTCATAAATTAAACAATATTACACTAAAGGACTAATGTCCTTTTTTAAATTAGTCTAATTACTTGTAAAAAAATATCAAAAAATGTCGACTTTTTAATAAGTAAATCAGTCTTTTTAGCTTGTATAATGAATATAAATATGGTAGAATGATTATAGAATGGGTGGCGTTAATATGAAGATACCAAAAAAAAATTACATTGTTTCAATCTTAATCATCATAGCAACCATTTTATCGGTTCTTTTAATCAGAGATAAATATCTAGAACAAAAAGAATACGATAGTATGACTAATGAAAGAATCGATTTTATGTTTGAAATAAAAGAAGATGAACTAGAAAGTTATCTAATGGAAAATCGCGAGGTTGTAATATATATGGCATCTAGTAGCGATGAAAGTATTGTCAATTTTGAATTAAGTCTAAAAGATTACGTTTTAAAACAACAGCTGGGTAAAGATATGGTCTACATAAACTTAAACAATGTATCCAATAAATTTTTAGATAAACTAAAAGATAAATACTTTAGTGACGAATTAAAAAATAGTGATATCAGCTTAGGAAATTATCCTAACATGTTGATCGTTGAAAACGGTGTTATCGTATCAGCAATGTATACCAAAGAAAAAACAATCAATATCGATGATGCTAAAAAATATCTAAACAAATATATCGATGAGGTTTTATAATGTTAAATGTAGTTTTATACGAACCAGAAATCCCAGGTAATACCGGTAATATCATGCGAACATGTGCTGGAACTAACGTAAAACTCCATTTAATCGAACCCCTTGGTTTTAAATTAGATGAAGCAAGTATCAAAAGAAGCGGTGTCAATTATATAAAATATTGTGATTATAAAGTATATAAAAATTACGATGAATTTAAAGAACAAAACAAAGGAACATATTACTATCTAACAAGATATGGTAGTAAACCACATACCTCATTCGATTATAGTAATCTAGATGAAAATATTTACTTTATCTTCGGTAAAGAAAGTACTGGTATACCAAAAGAAATATTAAAAGAAAACCTAGATAACTGTATGCGAATGCCTATGAATGGTAATATTAGAGCTTTAAACCTATCAAATACTGTTGCCATAATGATATATGAAGCTTTAAGACAGCGTAACTTTGAGGGATTATCGTTAGTTGAAACCTTTAAAGGTGAAGATTACTTGATTAAATAACAAAAAAATGTTATAGTAATTAAAGAATAAGGAGGATGTACATGGATGTTATATACAATTTTATTATAGATAATACAGTCATGATAATTATTGTAACCATTATTTTACTTATGGCAGTAATAGGTTACGTGGCTGAAAAAAACGGTTTTAAACCAAATAAAGAAGACTTTGATGAAGATGAACCTTTAGAACCAGTTTATGAAGAACCTGAAAAAGTTACCGAAAATATCGAACCTGAACCAACCAAAGAAGAAACTACTAAAGAAGAACCAATTACTGAAGAAAAAGAGGATGTAAAAGAAGAGGTAAAGGAACCTGAAGAAGAAAAACCTAGCAAAGAAAATTTGAATATCGACAAAGATTTCAGTAAACTTTTAGATGATGAAGATGAAATCGTCGTAGGAGATACTGATGATACCTCCCTAGCTGATATAGATGACGATTTATGGAAGTTTTAATGAATATTAAAGCTTTTTTTCTACCATGATGATATAATAGAAATGAGGTGTAATATGGAAGCTTATATTAATAACTTTATCGAGATTGTTAAAAGTGTTATAACCACCTATCCTCCTATCTTAGGACTATTTTTAGGTATCTTTATCGTTTTTATCGAATCGATAATTCCCGTATTACCCCTTAGTGCCTTTGTAGCAATCAACGTCATCGTCTTTGGTAATATCATCGGTATTATAATATCGTATATTGGAACGATCATCGGTTGCTTAACAAGTTTTACCTTATTTAGAAAAGTCATAAGTAAAAAACTAAAAAAAAGAATGCAAAAGAATAAAAAAATACAAAATTTAATGGATAAAATAAGTCACTTTAACTTTTCAACCTTAGTTATTTTAATGGCTTTCCCATTTACCCCAGCCTTTTCGATCAATATAGCCTGTGGTCTATCCGAAATGAGCTATAAAAAATTTTTCATCGCTTGCTTAATCGGTAAACTACCCATGATCTATTTCTGGGGATATATCGGTATGACATTCGTCGAAAGCTTAACCAACCCATACGCATTAATAAATATAATCGCGATCGTTTTATTATCATATATCGTATCAAAAATATTTATGTGCAAATTTAAAATATAGGAGGCCTTTATGGAGTATGTATTGCTGAGTTTAATAATAGTAATTTTAATAATTTTAATAATCATTTTAATAAATAGCAAAAAAGAAAAAGATGATTCCTTTAAAATAAGTGAAATAAGTAACAACATGATTAAAGAATTAGGAGATTTTAGAAACACTTTCACTAAAGAACATGGTGAATTTAAAACCGATTTAACCAAAAATCTAAATGATGATTTCAATCTACTAAACGAAAAAATAGAATACCGTTTAAACCTAATCAACGATAAAGTAACCGAAAGATTAGATCAAAACTTTGAAAAAACCAATAAAACCTTTAATAACGTACTAGAAAGACTTTCTAAAATCGATGAAGCTCAAAAGAAAATAGATAGTCTATCAACTGATATCGTATCATTACAAAGTATTTTAACCGATAAAAAAACAAGAGGAACCTTTGGAGAGGTTAATCTATATCACATTATGAACAATATATTTGGTGATAACGATAAAATATATAAAATGCAGTATACCTTACCTAACGATACTAAAGTAGACTGTATGTTGTTTGGACCAGATAAATTAGGATGGATCGGTATCGACTCTAAATTTCCTCTTGAGAATTACCGTATAATGGTCGATAAAAACGAAACAAAAGAAAATCGTCTATTAGCGGAAAAAAAATTTGTCGGTGATATTAAAAAACATATCGATGATATCGCTAATAAATATATCATCCCAGGCGTTACCGCTAATCAAGCTATCATGTTTTTACCAGCCGAAGCTATCTTCGCTGAGGTAGTGGCATACCATACTAATTTAATCGATTATGCTTACGAAAAAAGAGTCATGATAACAAGTCCAACCACCTTAATCAGTACCCTATCGACCTTACAACTTATGATTAAAGACTTAGAACGTAATAAATATGCTAATATCATTCAAAATGAACTTAAATTGCTAAGTGAAGAATTTAAAAGATATAAAATACGTTGGGATAAACTCGCTAAAAATATCGACACTGTAAGTAATGATGTTAAAGAATTACATACAACTGGTGAAAAAATAACTAAGAGGTTTAATAGTATTAATCAAGTGGAAATGAGGGAAATAGATGAAATTGATGAGTAAATTGATTATCTTAATATCGATTATCGGCGCTATATATTATGGCATTCCATTATTACAAGATGGTAATATCTATGGATTTTTAGTTAAAATGGCCATCATTATAACCATGTTTCTACCTAACATATTAGAAAAAATATTAAAAACAAAATTTCCAACTGGTCTAAAATTTGTATATATCGTTTTTGTTTTTATGGCTCATTATCTAGGTTCAATCATCGATTTATATCATAAAGTATCTTGGTTTGATACCTTTACTCATTTTTTAAGTGGTATTTTAGTTTCTGTTTTAGCAACTTATTTAATCGTTAAAACTAAAGTATACAATAATCAACACTTAATAATATGGTTTTTATTTATCATATCCATGTCGACCTTAGTAGCAGTATCATGGGAAACATTTGAATTTGTCTGTGATAAAATATTTAGTGCCGATGCTCAAAATGTTTTAACTACCGGCGTTAACGATACGATGATCGATATGTTAGTAGCCCTATTAGGCTCTATGATCTATGGTTTTATGCTTATGTTTGAAAAACTATATAACCTAAATGGCATAATCAGCAAGTACATAAAAAGTATTTAAAGGAGGAAAAAATGAAAGAATTAGAATTAAAAGTTAAAAATATCGAATGTGTTGGATGTGAAAATAGAATAAAAAATGGTCTATCACAATTAGAAGAGATTAAAAAAGTCGATGCTAGTTGTAAAAGTGGTAAAGTTAATATCCAATTAAAAAAAGATATCGATGAAGATACTAAAAATAAAATAATAGATACCATCCAACAATTAGATTTTGAAATAGAAGATATCTAATGATAGTAATACTATCTTTTTTTTATATTGACAATTGAATACATATTCAACTATAATTATGATAGTTGATAATAACATGTAGGTGATATTATGGCCAAAAATGAATTTATATGCGATTGTAACATTATTCATAAAGAGACAGTTGATCAAATATTAAAAACGATGGAAAAAGATGAAACATTCAATAAATTAGCCGATTTTTTTAACATACTTAAAGATCCAACGAGATTAAAAATAATGTTTGTTCTAGATAAAAAACAAGTATGTGTATGCGATATCGCTAATATATTATCCATGTCTAAATCAAGTATATCCCATCAGTTAAGTACCTTAAGAAAAAGTGGTATCGTTAAATGTTATAAACAAGGAAAAGAGGTATATTATACCCTCGATGATGATCATATCAATAAAGTGTTTGAAATAGCTTTAAAGCACATTAACCATAAAAAATAAAAGGAGCTGAATTATGAAAAATAACTTAATTAAAATTGTTGCTAGTATTTTAATGTTTTTAATTACTTTGTTTATTTCAGAACCATTAATTAAAAAAATTTTATTTATCATAGCCTACCTTATTGTCGGTTTTAATGTTTTAAAAAAATCAATTAAAAATATATTAAAAGGTGAGATTTTCGATGAAAATTTTCTTATGTCGATAGCAACCTTAGGAGCTTTTTTAATCGGTGAAGATGAAGAAGCTTTAGCCGTTATGTTATTTTATCAAATAGGTGAACTATTTAATGACTATGCTGTCGATAAATCAAAAAAATCCATTTCAAAACTAATGGATATTAGACCTGATTACGCTAATCTTTGTATTGATGATGACATTAAAAAAGTAGATCCATCATCAGTTAAAATCGGCGATATTATAATAGTAAAACCCGGTGAAAAAATACCTTTAGATGGAACTATCATATCTGGTGATACAATGATCGATACCCATGCCTTAACCGGTGAAGCAGTTTTAAAACATGCTACCATTAATCAAGACGTTTTAAGTGGTTGTATCAATGTTAACGGTGTCATAAAAATTGAGGTTAAAAAGAAATTTAAAGAATCGACTGTAAATAAAATATTAGAACTAGTCGAAAATGCTAGTAATAAAAAATCAAAATCCGAAAGTTTTATTACTAGATTTTCTAAAATATATACTCCTATAGTTGTTTTTATAGCTGTCCTTTTAGTTATTATTCCAACTTTATTAAATGGTAACTTTAGCCAGTGGTTTTACCGAGCTTTATCCTTTTTAGTCGTATCATGCCCTTGTGCTTTAGTTATTTCAATACCACTATCTTTCTTCTGTGGAATAGGATCTGCATCAAAAATTGGTGTTTTAGTTAAAGGTAGTAACTACCTAGAAAAATTAGCCAAAACCGATATCGTCGTATGTGATAAAACCGGTACTTTAACCGAGGGTGTGTTTGAGGTTCAAAAAATAAATACTAAAAAATTATCAGATGAAAAATTATTAATGTATGCTGCCTATGCTGAAAACTATTCCAATCATCCAATTTCCTTATCATTAAAAAAAGCTTATAATAAAAAAATAGATGAAGATAAAATAAAAGATTTTAAAGAAATATTAAGTAGAGGAGTTAAAGCTAGTATAGATGGTAAAAAAGTCTTAGTTGGTAATGAACAGATGATGATCGAAAATAAGATCGACTTTGAAAAAAATAACGACATTGGAACTATATGCTATATCGCTATAGATAATCAATTTTCAGGTTCCATATTAATATCCGATAAAATAAAAGATGATGCCTATGAAACCATTAAAATGTTAAAAAAATATGGTGTTAAGCGTTTTATCATGTTAACCGGTGATAGAAAGAAAATCGCTCTTGACGTATCAAATAAATTAAATATCGATGAATGTTACTACGAATTATTACCTAACGATAAAGTTTTAAAAGTAGAAGAACTGTTAAAAATTAGAAAAAATAACCTAATCTTTATCGGTGATGGCATCAATGATGCCCCAGTTATTACGATCGCTGATATTGGTATTTCGATGGGTGGAATTGGTAGTGATGCCGCTATTGAAGCTAGTGATATCGTTTTAATGACCGATGAATTATCTAAAATACCGAAGACTATCAATATCGCTAAAAAGACTCTTAAAATAGTTAAAGAAAATATCATCTTTATCATAACTGTTAAAGTAATCGTCTTATTATTAAGTGCCATAGGTATATCGACAATGTGGGAAGCTGTTTTCGCTGATGTCGGTGTATCAGTTATCTCAGTATTAAATGCCTTTAGAATTTTAAAAACCAAAAAATAGTCTTTGAAATAGATACCATATAGTGTATAATCTTGTATAGAGAGGATGATTTCATGAAAAAAGTTGCCATAGTATTAGTACTATTAATCTTGTTGATCGGTGGTTATTTTGGTATAAAAGGTTTCTATCTATATTATTATGATATTCATAATATGGTAGCCCAAGACTATAATTCCGTTAAAGAGGGTTTAAAAGTTAAAGATACCATGACTATAAAAAAATCTGATTCTGACTATGAATATTTAACTTATAAAGATGTTAAAATTAAAAACGAATTTAAAGATTTTGAACTATCTAAAGAAGATGATGATAGTAGTGATAAGTATATATTATATGGTGAAAATAAAAAAGTTAAAGCTTCCTTTTGGATAGGAACAACTGATAGCTACGTTTACAGTCTTACTAATGATTCAACTTTATTCGGTACTGGTGATAAAAGAATTACCAATGCTAATATAAGTAATATCTTAAAAAAGAACAACATAAATAACGACCTTGAATTATTTAAATTTTTATCTCAAAACGAAGACGTTAAAAGCAACATATTTACACCAATAAAACAGATGAAAGAAAACTATGTATTACAATTTATGACTTGGGTCGTAATGCCTAAACTTGATAGTATTACCTTAATCGATGGTGATTACGAGGGTTATATCTTAAATTTAAAAGTTGCAAGTGGTAGTAGTGTTAGAGAAGCTAGAATTATCCATGATGATAAAACTTATATGTTCTTATTCTTAAGTAATGATAACGATTACTTTAAAGATGAAGATATTAATAACCTTTTAAATACCGTTGTTTTTGAATAATTTATTTAAACAGTAACCTATAAAAAAGAATTACATACTATAAATTACATAGTATGTTTTTTAATTAAAAAAGGCACATTATGCCTTTTTAAAGTAATATACAAGTCCACATCCACTAAATACAATAAGTCCTAAAATTAAACCTAAATTGATATCTGATGTTTTAGGATTTTCCTTATCTAAAACATCTTGAGCGATATCTGGTGACCATTCTTCTTCATTATCTTTAGATAATAATGTAAGTCCTTTAGGATCTATTTGAATGATGACATATTGATCAGCGGTACCATTTTCATCCCAATCAAATGAATATTTATAAGTTAAAGTAGTACCATTTAAAAGCACTTTTTTAAGATTAGAAGGTGTAATTCCAACATAGTCTCTAAAAGAAGAACCTTTTACTTGCGTAGTTTTATTATCAGGTGCAGTAACTTTGAAACTTGAATCACTATCATCAGTTGGTGTTGTTACCTCAAAACCGATCCAAGCTGCAGGACCTGGTCTATCACCATCAGCGGCACTTTCATCAGCATCTAACATTTTAAACGTTGCAGCTGAATAACGGATCGTTGTTGTATCACCTTTAGTTTCGATCGTACCTTTTCCTGAAGAAAGCGAATCACCAGTAGTTTCAGTAATATCGGTTACTTTTCCATATCCGATCGCTGATACGGATGGTATTATCATCAACATTATAGCAGTGATAAAAAACATAATTTTTTTCATAAATTAACTCCTTTTGCATAATAATATTTTAGCCATTATTTTATGTTTGAGGGTGATCATGGATGAAAAAATATATGACTA
Source organism: uncultured Bacilli bacterium (assembly GCA_947629265.1). Lineage (GTDB taxonomy): Bacteria > Bacillota_I > Bacilli_A > RF39 > UBA660 > HGM10857. Next base: position 78,274 of record CANRCZ010000001.1, read on the forward strand.
TCGAAGAGTATTACAAGACACAATCACAATCTGGAAAAAAGAATAGTAAAAAGAAAATACTACGTCATAGTTTCGGTATATTGTGTCTAATTATTATTCTCTTCTCACTAAATACTATATTTAAATGGTATAAAGATAATTCCAAAATTCGACAAATTAATCAACAAATTTCTAAAACAACTGATATCGATATAGTATCTATCGATGGTGAATTAGTTAATCCACCTATTAATGAAGATAGCAATTACTACTATTATATTACTTTTCCTTTTTATCAAGCTGATTTTAAAACATTATTAAAAGATAACGAGGATACAGTAGCATTCATTAAAATGAAAAATACTAATATTAATTATCCAGTCGTTCAAGCTAAAGATAATAAATATTATTTAGCTCATTCTTTTGATAAAAAAGCTAATAGTGCTGGATGGGTATTTATGGATTATCGTAGTAATATCGATACTTTAGCAGATAACACCGTGATTTATGGTCATGCTAGATTAGATAAAACGATGTTTGGATCATTAAGGTATGCCTTATCTTCTAACTGGCAAAAAGATTTAGATAATTACGTTATCTATTTATCGACTTTAAAAGAAAATATGATATTTCAGATCTTTTCTATTTATACGATTAAAAGTGAAAACTACTACATAACACCAAATTTTGATAATAAAAACGATAAACAAAAATGGATTAATACGATGAAAAAAAGAAATACAGCCCCAATCGATACAGAGGTTAATGTAAACGATAAATTTCTTACCTTATCTACTTGTCAAAATAATCAAGGTGGTAGGATCGTTGTTCATGCTAAATTGATTAAAAGACAAAAAATAAAGAACTCTTGATTTTAGTCAAGAGTTTATTATTTGATAAAAATAGACATTAAAAAGTGTATAATTATAAGTATATGATAAAGGAGTATCTATGAAAAAAATATCTTTTTTAATATTATTATTTTTATTAGTTACAAGTTTTATTTTATTAGTAAGTTTTAAAAGAAAAGATGATATTGTATTTAAAGAGATGAGCATCGATGAAAGAGTTAATAATCAATTAAAACATATGACTATCGAGCAAAAAATAGCGCAGATGCTGATTATTGATTATGAAAGTGATACTGTTGATGACCCACTAATTTCGTTATTACATAATTATCCAATTGGTGGAGTAATACTTATGAAACCTAATATTACAACTTATGATAAAACTAAAAAATTTGTTCAAGATCTACAAACTAACAGCGCGATTCCTTTAATTATCAGTGTCGATGAAGAGGGTGGTTCGGTACAGCGTTTAAAATATTTAACGGATATTGAAGCAACTGATATACCATATATGTACGACTTAGGCAAGACTAATGATGAAAAACTAGCTTATAATGTCGGTAAAATTATGGCTCAAGAATTAAGAACTATCGGTGTCAATGTCGCTTTCGCACCTGTTGTCGATATTTATTCTAATCCAAATAATAAAGTTATTGGAAAAAGAAGCTTCAGTAATGATCCTAACTTAGTTTCTAAGATGGCTAATAGTCTAGCCAAAGGTTTAGAAGATAACGGCGTAATAGCTACCTACAAACATTTTCCAGGCCACGGTGATACCGATATTGATTCACATTATAATTTGCCGATTATTTCTAAAACATATGACGATTTAAAAAATCTAGAATTAAAACCTTTTAATGATGCTATCGCTAATGAAGCTAAAATGATCATGATCGGTCATATATCCTTACCGAATATAATAGGTGATAATACTCCAGCTAGTCTATCTAAAAAAATAATAACGGATATATTAAAAAATGATATGAATTATCAAGGCTTAGTTATTACTGATGCTTTAAATATGGGAGCTTTAACTAATGATTATTCAGATGATGAAATTTATATAAACGCTATTGAAGCTGGTGTCGATCTATTATTAATGCCAAACAATGTTGAAGAAGCTATCAAATGTCTTAAAGATAATATAGATGAAAAGAGGATCGATAAATCAGTCTATAAAATATTGAAATTTAAGTACGAGTATTTAAGTAAACAACAGTGGTTAGATAAAAGCTATCTAGGTAGTAGTGACCATCAAAAAATAATATCGAATATACCAGTAAGTAAATAAAAAAATTTATTATGTTTTATCTTAACTTTAATATATCTAAAATTAATAACAGAATTAGATATAATTATTGACTACAATACGTAAAGATGCTACAATTAAATTGTTTATAAGGTTAATAAAATTTTTAGTAATTTTTGATATTAGAAAGGAAGATAAAATGAAAAAATCAAGTAAAATTTTATTATCGATGTTAGCAGTATTTAGTATGATTTTTACTGTAAATGCTAATGCTGAGGTACAAGATCAGGTAACGTCTGATCAATCACCAATTATCGAGGAGGGTACTAAACTTTTTGAAGATATAACTAAAGAAAAATTTGATAGTATCGTTCCAAACACCATCGATATTGATATAACTAAAACTGACTTTGCAAATGCGATTATCGAAAGTGAAAAAAGTGGAGATTATGATATCTTCGATAAAAAAATAGCAGAGGTAAACGAAAAAGTTCAAACTAAAATTATCGACTTAATTGAAAATGCTGGATATATGGATGAAGCAGCTGTTCAAAAGGAAACTATCCAAGCTATGATGTATGATCCATATTCTGATTTTAGTAGCATAACTATTTCTTTAGTTATCAATAAAGAGACTAAAGCTACTAAAACTATAACTATTAATTATGCTAAAGAAAGTAATTATAGTGAAACTGATGCAACTTATGTTAAAAATAAAGTAAACGGTATTAAATTTGCTACATACAATGGTATGGATGCTGTATTTACTGTTTATAACATAAACGATAAAGCAAATGCTGATAAATGGAATGAAAAAACTTACGATTTTACTAAATTATTAAACGATAATTCCATAACTATCAAAGCAACTATGGCTGCTGGTGGTTTCGGTGGTAGTACTCCTTGGGGTGTTAGCACATTAGTACATTTTTATAAAAATGGCGTATTATATGAAACTAAACTAGTTTATAATTTAGGTGCTTATGGAACAACTTTAGAAAATGGTACACCTGTTAATGTTGCAACTATCGAAAAAGAAGATGCAATTTATAAAGAAATGCAAAAACAATTACAAGATAAAAAATTAACTAATATTATCGGTGCTTATGAATTAACAGCATATGGAACAACTTACGATAATATGCAAGTTACATTTAATGTAGATAGCAAATACAATGGTAAAGAGGTTGTTATATTACATAAAAAGAAAGATAACACTTATGAGACATTTACTCAAAAGGTAGCTAATGGTAAAGTAACTATTAAAGTTGATGAATTTTCACCATTTATGATAGCTTTAAGTAATACTAAAACTGAAACTGTAAATAAGGCTCCTAATAATGCTCAAACCTCTTCAATGAATATTGGATTATATTCTATATTAGCACTTAGCTCTTTAATAGGAATAGCTTATATAGTTAAAAAGGAAATAGCTTAGTTGCTATTTCTTTATATTTAAAGTATGAAAAAGAAAAAATTAAAAATTAAAAACATTTTATTAGTTTTATTTATAGTATTATTTTTGTTTTCTACGATAAAAATTACGTTGTTTTGGCGTGATTTAAAGAGTAATAAAAAGGAAACAAAGGAATTACTTGAAGAGGTTATCGATATAGAAATAGATAAAGATAGCAATGAAAAGGTAAAGATAGATTTCGATAAATTATTATCCATCAACGATGATACTGTTGGCTGGATTAGATTTAATAGTGATAAAGTAAACAATCCGATCGTCCATACGAGTGATAATGCATATTATTTAAACCGTTCTTTTGAAAAGAAAAATAATCAATCAGGAACGATCTTTATGGACTATCGCAATAAATCTTTTGATGATAAAAACGTCGTATTATTTGGTCATTCAATGTTGGATAAAACGATGTTTGGTTCATTAAGTGATGTATTTAAAAAAGATTTCTTTAATACTAAAGAAAACAACTATATTCAAATTATCAATACTGATAATGAGATCCTTACTTATCAAATTTTCAGCTATTACATAATCGAAAAGGAAGAATACTATATAACTACCTCATTTAATAGTGATAGTGAATTTAAAAAATTTATTGATACGATTAAAAAAAGAAGCTATAAGAATTTTAAAATAGATGTGACAACTAGTGATAAGATATTAACTCTTTCAACTTGTTCAGGAACAGGTGAAACATCTAAAAGAGAGGTAATTCATGCTAAGCGAGTTGAAAATAAAGAATAATTTTGATAAATATAATTCAAAATTATTTTTTTATAAGCAATAAAACAAAATATAAATATTAGGTCGAATAACACTGTACAAGTAGAAAAAATTGGTGTATAATGGTCTTACGCTAATTGGGGCTTATGGCATCAATTAGTCTTATTGTTGCTAGGTGGAGTGTGGTATATGAGTAAGTGAAATTGTTGTTATGTTGAAAGACTACTAAAGGAAAGTACAACTGATGACAATATCCTTACTCTTTTTACTTATTCTGGTCTTGGAAATATTTCTAAAGACAGGTTATTCATGATAAAAAGGTAGAAAGATGAGGTATAATATGAGATGGATGATAAGTGTGGGGACATGGTTTAAAAGTCATTTTTTAGTTTCAATTTTAATTGGTGTATTAGCTGTTGGTGGTACTGTATCTGGTGTTGTAGTTTTAAACAAAGCATTTAATAAAACTAGTATTGTGTTAAAAGAAAAATTGGATTTCGAAATAAATAGTGATGTTTATTTAATATCTTTAATAAATAAAGTCAGCAATGGAGAATTGTTGACAGATAATTATAAGATTGATACGTCAAAGTTGGGTAAACAAGAATTGACTATTAAATATCTAAATCAATGGAAAAAGAAAGATGAGTATAAGTTCAGTATTAACATTGTAGATACAACTAAACCTACGATAGAGTTTAAAAAAGACTTGTCCACTACCATGGGGACAGAAATTGATTTATTAAAAGGGGTAGTGGTTAAAGATAACTCTAAAGAAGAAATAAAAGCTACTGTTGATGGAAAGTATGATTTTAACAAAGCTGGAACATATAAACTTAAATATGTGGCTGTAGATAGTAGTAATAATAAGATAGAAGAGGAGTTTACTTTAAAAGTGGATGATATTATTACCAAATTTATTGGTAAATATGTAGGAAAAGACGGATCCGTTGGTTCTAAAAAGTCGTATGTAAAGTTAAAAAGTAATAACGAAGCTGAATTAAATATAAATTATTGTGAGGGTTTTACTGAATATAGAGGAACTTATAATATAAAGTATGACAAAACGACTGGTAACTATAGTTTAAACATAACATCAATAAAGCCTTGGAATGGGGTAGGTGTTAGCACACCAGAAACCTTTAAATTTAAAATCCAAAATAATGTATTGATTGTTTTAGAAGGAAATTTAGGTGAAATTTTTGATTGTAGTGGGGTTACAAAACTTGTTAGAGAATAATTAGAAATGATTTTATTATGTATTATGGAATGGATGATATGGTTTAAAAGTGATTTATTAGTTTCAGTATTGATTGGTACTTTAGTGATTGAAAAGACGTAGAGGAATTAATAAAGATTAAGTATAATTTGGTAATGGTAAAAGATAAACCTCTAGTTATTAAACCGATAATTAATAATATAAAGTAATATCCTTGGTATTTTTAATAAAAAAATATAGTCAATAAAAATTTAACTATATTTTTTTTATTTTTCTTTAAGTAATTTGTCGATAGATATTTGTAGAGCATCAGCGATTCTTCCTACCGTTTCTAAAGAAAAGGTTTTATTTTTTACTTTACTCTCAATTTCACTTATAAAATGTGCTGATAACTCCGAAGCGTCAGCCAGCTGTTGTTGGGTCATTTTCTTTTCAAGACGATATTTTCTAATGTTTCTTCTACATATATCATAGTAATAGTTACTTGGTTTTAGTTGGGCCATAGACCTCACCTCTCTATAAATAATTTTCCCATTTTTAAAAAAATATGTATTGGGGCGAATAGCACTATACAAATGTGAAAATTTGGTGTATAATGGTCTTGTACCAATTGAGGCCAATAGCATCAGTTAATCTTGGTATTGGTAAAAGGAGTGTGGTTAATGAGTAAGTGAAATTGTTGCTTCATGGAGAGATTACTAAAGAAATTTAATAATGATGAAAGGATGAAAAAAATGAAAAATAAATTTATGTTCTTCTTTGTACTTGCAGCAGTATTTTTATTAGGAAATACACAAGTAAATGCTAAGAGTTTTTGGGACGATTATTTTGAAAAATATGGACCTAATTACTTTAGATGGGGTCAGGAGGTACCAAATATTCAGAGCTGGACAAATAAAGAAGGTTATTACGTGAACATTAACTGGGGTGGTAAAGGTGTTTCATGTAAGGATTTTGACACAACTGAAGTTAATGGAAATGAGGTATATGCTTTTTGTCCAGATTTTTACACACCATATGATATTTATATGGATGTTGAAGATTTGACAGCTAAAAGTAGTAATACAGACGTTATGACTGTAACAACAAAAAAATATGATTTCAGTAAAGAAAAAGAATACTTTAACAATTATAGGAGTGCTTATGAAAAACTAACATTAAACGAAATCAATGAATATATGGATAAAAATAAAAAGGAACGTTTTCAAGAAAAACCAAGTTTTGGAGAGTTTTTAAAGTTAACATATAATGGTGTTGGTGATCTTGATGTTACCGATGTAACAGCTTGGTGGCAAGCTTTTGGGTTTAAAAGTGAACCAACAAATGTTTACGAGGTAATTTATACTGGTCATGATTTAGGTAAGACCACTGTTACACTTAGTGCAAAAGGCAAAGATGATATCAAAGTCGACTGGACTATTCAGGCCCTTTCTTTCTGGGGTGGAAATATGGGTCAAGGTTTAGTAGAAATACTAAATAATACAGAAAAATATAAGGATATAATACGTAAATCTTATAATTACTATATTGGAGAAAATGAGGATATTTCAGATGTTATAAATGCTTTAAAAGGAAAAGATATAACAGTTAATTTCTATAATCAACAAAACGGTATTACCTCAAAATCCGTTTTAAATGGTAAAGATATTAAAAATGAGGTTAGTAAAGGTTTTACTTATAGTCATAAAATAGGATTAAATAGTTCAGTTAATAAAGAAAAGATAGATGGTATTTTAGAAGCTGAAAACGAGTTATTTATTGATTTTGCATATCATGGTAGTCTTCCAGCTCCATATACAGTTGAGGTTAATATAAAGAGGGAAATTACTGCTGAGATATATGAAAAATACATAAAAAAATATAATTGTTCTGATGTTGATGATGTGTGTCATGAGAAATTGGATAATGATGTAAATGAAGAGATAGAAAAATTCTTTAAGAATGCTGTATTCACGTTATTATATTATAATCCTGAAACTGATAAGATGGAAATAATTAAGAATGATTATAAGCCTAATGAGGATGGAAAGATAACTCTTTCATTTGATCATTTTTCAACTTATGTTTTAGTTAAAAATAATGAATATACAACTAAGAAAAGAGAAATTGTAAAGAATGAGTCTGAGGTTAAACCAGTTGCTAATAATAAAGCAGATAAAGCACCTAATAATGCTCAAACATCTTCAATGAATGTCGTATTCTATTTAAGTATGGCTTTAGTATCTTTAGTAGGCATAATTTATATAATAATTAAGAAAAGGAAAATAGCTTAATGCTATTTCTTTTAAATTATGAAGAAAAAATATAGATTAAAACCTAAAATTAAAAATATATTATTAGTATTTTTAATAATTATATTTGTTTTTTCAGTTATGAAAATTACTATATTTTCTAAAGATTTAAAAGAAAATGAACATAATATAAAAAAACTAAATGATGAGGTAATAGATATAACTATAGAGGATGATAGAGAAAAAATAAAGATAGATTTTGATAAATTATTATCTATCAATGATGATACTGTTGGCTGGATTAGATTTAATAGTGATAAAGTAAACAATCCGATCGTCCATACGAGTGACAACAGCTATTATTTAAACCGTTCTTTTGAAAAGAAAAGTAATCAATCAGGAACGATCTTTATGGACTATCGTAATAATTCTTTTAATGATAAAAACGTCGTATTATTTGGTCATTCAATGTTGGATAAGACAATATTTGGTTCATTAAGTGACGTATTTAAAAAAGATTTCTTTAATACTAAAGAAAACAACTACATTCAAATTATCAATACCGATAATGAAATCCTTACTTATCAAATCTTCAGCTATTACATAATCGAAAAGGAAGAATACTATATAACTACCTCATTTAATAGTGATAGTGAATTTAAAAAATTTATTGATACGATTAAAAAAAGAAGCTATAAGAATTTTAAAATTGATGTAACAACTAGTGATAAGATACTAACTTTATCAACTTGTTCAGGAACAGGTGAAACATCGAAAAGAGAGGTCATTCATGCTAAGCGAGTTGAAAATAAAGAATAATTTTGATAAATTCAAAATTATTTTTTTACAAACAATAAAAAATAAATTATTTTAGATAGATAATAAGTGTTTTATTATGATAAATGTAATAATAAATTAATGATAATATGGTATAATAATTAAGGCAAGTTAACGTTTTTTGAAAGGAGTTTTTCAATGATAAAAAAGATATTAAAATCGGTTCGCGAATATAAATTATTAAGTATTTTAACAGTTGTTTTTATTTCATTAGAAGTCATACTAGATGTTTTAATTCCTATTTTAATGACTAAAATTATTGATAATGGAATTAATCAACAAAATCTTAATATTGTATTTTTAATTGGCGGAATTTTAGTTTTAGTGGCACTTTTTTCTTTACTATTTGGATGGTTTTCTGGAAAATTCGCAGCTATTTCCTCTTCAGGATTTGCCAAAAACTTAAGACACGACATGTATTATAAAATACAAGAATATTCTTTTGAAAATATTGAAAAATTTTCCTCTTCTAGTTTAGTTACCCGTCTTACTACAGATGTAAATAATGTACAAATGACTTATCAAATGTTAATCCGAATTGCAATTCGTGCCCCAATGATGTTTTTATTTTCTTTACTTATGGTATTTACCATTCATACAGAATTAGCTATTATATTTTTAATAGTTGCACCTATTTTGGGATTTTTATTATTCTATATTGCTAATAAAGCTCATCCATTATTTGAAAGAGTTTTCCATACCTATGATGATTTAAATAATCGAGTACAAGAAAATGTAAGAGGAATTCGTGTTGTAAAATCTTATGTACAAGAAGATACAGAAATTTCCAAGTTTAAAGCGATTTCTAATAAAATTTATCAATATTTTATGAAAGCCGAAAAATTAGTAGCACTCAATACTCCTATCATGCGTTTATGCATTTATTCTTCCATTATTCTTATTTCTTATTTAGGTTCTAGGTTTGTTATAGAAGGAACACTTAGCACAGGAGAACTAACGGGAGTTATTACTTATGCAGCTCAAATTTTAAATAGCTTAATGATGCTATCTATGGTCTATGTAACTTGTATTATTTCAATCCCATCTATGGAACGTATCGTCGAAGTACTAGAAGAAAAACCAACGATTCAAAATGTAAAAAAACCTATTAAAGAAGTAGCGAATGGTGAAATAGAGTTTAATCATATGAGTTTTTCTTATGTCAAAGATAAACCTGTATTAAAAGATATTAATTTAGCGATTAAATCTGGAGAAATGGTTGGTATCATTGGTGGAATTGGATCCAGTAAAAGTACATTGGTTAATTTAATTCCAAGACTTTATGATGTAACCTCTGGAAATATTAAAGTTGCAGGAAAAGATGTGCGAGATTATGATATCAACGTTCTTCGTGATTCTGTTGCAGTTGTTCTTCAAAAAAATGTATTATTTAGTGGCACGATAAAAGAAAATTTACAATGGGGTAAAAAAGATGCAACATTAGAAGAGATAAAACAAGTTTGTGAAATTGCTTGTTGTAATGAATTTATTTCTAAATTTAAAGATGGATATGATACTTATATTGATCAAGGTGGTACTAATGTTAGTGGTGGTCAAAAACAAAGACTATGCATTGCAAGAGCATTATTAAAGTCACCAAAAATTATTATTTTGGATGATTCAACCAGTGCCGTAGATACAAAAACAGATGCAATGATTAGAAAATCATTTCGCGAATATATTCCAGAGGTAACCAAAATAATCATCGCTCAAAGAATTTCTAGTGTAGAAGATTGTGATCGTGTTATTGTTTTAGATAATGGAGAAATTTCAGCTTTTGATACTCCAAAAAACTTATTAAAGCATAATAAAATTTATCAAGAAGTTTATTATTCTCAAGTAAAAGGAAGTGATTCTGATGAGTAAAAGGAGCAAAAAAAATACTCTTCTTCGTTTGTTAAAATATATTGCTGTAAGATTTAAAAAACAATTAGTGATTATTATTTTAGCGATTATTATTAGTTCAATTTGTCATGTATATGGTCAATTATTTTTACAAACATTAATTGATGACTATATTGCTCCGTTAATTGGAAAAGAAAATCCAATTTATACTTCCTTATTTCAAGCGATTGGGTTTATGGGATTTGTTTATGCCATCGGTATTTTTACAACATGGTTATACTCACGATTAACAGTAAATGTAAGTCAAGGTGTATTAAAACAAATTCGTGATGATATGTTTGAACACATGGAAACACTACCAATTCGCTATTTTGATGATAATAATCATGGGGATATTATGAGTTATTATGTTAATGATACAGATGCTTTAAGAGAAATGATTTCTCAAAGTATTCCAAACTGTGTATCTAATGCAGTATTAATTTTAGTTGCATTTATTTCTATGTTAACATTAAATGTATATTTAACTATGATGATTGTTGTTAGTGTTAGTATTATGCTAATTGTAGCAAGGTATATTGCTAAAAAATCAGCGACCTATTTTATTGCAAGACAAAAGACAGTAGCTAAAGTAAATGCTTATATAGAGGAAATGATAGATGGTCAAAAAGTAATTAAAGTATTTACCCATGAAGAAGAATCAAAGAAAAAGTTTGACAAATTAAATGAAGAATTATATGAAAATACAAAAAACGCTAACATATATGCCAATATCATTATGCCAATCATGGGTAATATAGGATATTTAGTGTATGTAGCAATCGCTATTTTAGGTGGATTTCTTGCAATCAAAACAACAACATTATCCGTTGGAGCAATTGCATCTTTTCTACTATTAACAAGAGGATTTACAATGCATATTAATCAATTATCCCAACAGTATAATTCAATCGCTTTAGCATTAGCAGGTGCTGATAGAATTTTTAAATTAATTGATGAAGAAAGTGAAAGAAACGATGGAAAAATTACTTTAGTAAATGCTTTACATGAAGAAGATGGAACCTTAAAAGAATCAGATATTTATACTGGTATTTGGGCTTGGAAAAATCCAAAAAGTAAGGAATTAATCGAATTAAAAGGAGATATTCGCTTTGATTCAGTTGATTTTTCTTATGTAAAAGGTAAAGAAGTATTAAATAATATTAGTTTGTATGCAAAACCTGGTCAAAAAATAGCTTTTGTTGGAGCAACAGGAGCAGGCAAAACAACCATCGCTAATTTAATTAATCGGTTCTATGAAATTGAAGCAGGTACTATATTATATGATGGCATTAATATTAAAGATATCAATAAGAATGACTTAAGAAAGTCACTTGGTATGGTGTTACAAGATGTTAATTTATTTACTGGAACCATCATGGAAAATTTACGATATGGAAGAGCTGATGCTAGTGATAAAGAATGTATTGAAGCAGCCAAACTTGCAAATGCAGATAAATTTATTGAAAAATTACCAAACGGTTATGATACAATCATTACCGATAATGGAGATAATTTATCTCAAGGGCAGCGTCAGTTACTAGCAATAGCAAGATGTGCCGTAAGTAATCCACCCGTTATGATCTTAGATGAAGCGACTTCTAGCATCGATACCCGTACGGAAAAAGATATTCAAGATGGAATGGATAAATTAATGGAAGGACGAACAGTATTTGTCATTGCCCATAGATTATCAACTATTCGTAATGCTCTAGCAATTATGGTATTAGAAAATGGAAGAATTATTGAACGTGGAAATCATGAAGATTTGATGAAAGAGAAAGGAAAATATTACGAGTTATATACTGGTGCTTTTGAACTTGAATAGATAACTCGAATTTTTTCTAATTATATATTTTATAAATCAGAAAGAAAGTCATTTTTATTTTAACAAAGATAAAGCTAGCATTTTTAAAATCTTAGCTGCAGACTGTTACAAATAAAAAAATTTGAAAACAGTCTTTTATTATTTTTCAAAATATAGTATAATGAAGATGCGAGAGAAAATGATCCTTATTTTAACCAAAAAAGTCATTGATAACTCTCGCTTTTATTGTGAAAAAATGTTATAATAAAAGTGGTTAAAGTAAGGAGTGATAAAAATGTCAATGACTAAAAGACCAATAAGAAATTATTCATGTGAAATAGTAAATTTAGATAGTATGGTACCAGAAGATCATTTTTTAAGAGTGATAGAAAAACATTTTGATTGGAACTTTGTATATGATGAATATAATGATATATATATTTGTCCAAATGAAAAAGACTTAATCCCAACAGGTCGAATAGATAAAAATGGATATATAATTTATAAAGCATGTGAAGAAGATTGTAAGAATTGTCCATTAGTCTGAATAATTTTGATAAATTCAAAATTATTTTTTTATAAACAATAAAACAAAATATAAATATTGATGATTTATAATGATTATCATGGTACAATATAGTTAATATGTGAAAGTGGTGTTATATATGGAAGAATATCGTTTAATTGAAAAAAGTATAATCAAAAAGTATCGTAAGGAAATATGGCATCCTTTTGTTAAAGCAATCGATGAATATCAAATGATTAAAGAAAATGATAAAATCGCCGTATGTATTTCTGGTGGTAAGGATTCTATTTTATTAGCAAAATGTATGCAGGAATTACAAAGACATGGTCGTATTCATTTTGATTTAGAGTTTATCGTCATGGACCCAGGTTATAATAAAGAAAATCGTCAGTTGATCGAGGATAATTGTAAACTTTTAAATATTCCTATTACTATATTTGAAACTGATATTTTTAATAGTGTCTACAATATCGAAAATAATCCATGTTATTTATGTGCTAGGATGCGTAGAGGTAATTTATATAGCAAAGCTAAGGAATTAGGATGTAATAAAATAGCACTAGGCCATCATTTTGATGATGTTATTGAAACTATTTTGATGAGTTTACTATATAGTGGTGAATTTAAGACGATGATGCCTAAATTACATAGTACTAATTTTGAAAATATGGAATTGATTAGACCATTATATTTAGTTAGAGAAAAGGATATTATAAGTTTTAAAAATTATAATCATTTAACTTTTTTAAATTGTGCTTGTCGTTTTACAGAAGACGCTAGTAAAAAGGAGGGTTATTCTAAAAGGCAAGAAATTAAAGAACTTATAAGAGAACTAAAGAAAGTTAATCCATATGTTGAATATAATATATTTAGAAGCGTCGAAAATGTTAATTTGAATACCTTAATCAGCTATAAAAAAGATAATAATGCAACTAATTTTTTGGATAATTACGAAAAATAAATAAAAAACTATTGCATAACGGTTAAAAATGATATATAATTAATTATGTCGAAGCCAATTCGATATGTGCCTGAGTGGCGAAATTGGTAGACGCACAGGACTTAAAATCCTGCGGGAGTCAAATCCCGTGCCGGTTCAAGTCCGGCCTTAGGCACCAACTTGTAATTAAACTCGAATTTTCGAGTATAAATATAAAAACGACTTGTCAAAAGGTCGTTTTTATGATATTATGAATGTGTCTAGGAAACTTGCATAAAATAAAAAAGGGAATATTCAGTTTTTCGAGTTGAATGTCTACCCAATTTATATTGAACTAGACGCTTATTCTAGCGAATGAGTGTCATTTTTTATAACTACTATCATAATGATAAGGAGAAATAAAATAATTTTAGATAAAATTATATAAATTGTTTAAAAAGTATTGACTTTACTATCAATAAGATGTTATAATTTTAATGCGTTTTAGTTAAGGACGCATAATTATATTTGATTTGTATATAATTATTATGGAGAAATACCCAAGTGGTTGAAGGGTCCGGTCTTGAAAACCGGTAGGTCGGGCGACCGGCGCCTGGGTTCGAATCCCAGTTTCTCCGCCATTTATAATATCGCGGAATGGAGCAGTCTGGTAGCTCGTTGGGCTCATAACCCAAAGGTCGTAGGTTCAAATCCTGCTTCCGCAACCAATGTGGTCTCGTGGTGTAGCGGTTATCACGTCTGCCTGTCACGCAGAAGATCGCGAGTTCAATTCTCGTCGAGACCGCCATTTATTTTGGCTTTGTAGCTCAGTCGGTAGAGCAGAGGACTGAAAATCCTCGTGTCGGTGGTTCAATTCCGCCCAAAGCCACCATTTATATATATACTTACTTATCGGAAAATGGCTCAACTTGGTAGAGCACTTGGTTTGGGACCAAGGGGTTGCAGGTTCAAATCCTGTTTTTCCGACCAGTTAGTTTATTAAACCTTGTTAATTCAAGGTTTTTATTATGTCATAAACACTTTTAAAATATAACAAAATTATTTATTTTTTACCTGAACAATCTTTATTTTTAATTAAAAATAATGTATACTAGTTATATAGAATAGGGGAAGGATGATTAGATGATACTTAAAAGGCCATTTGCATTTTTCATTAAACATTTTAGATTAATTCACTTTATACTTGCGATAGTAACAACTTATCTAACTTACAATACAGTTAATATCATAAGTTTCTTTAACGAGTATATGAAAGCGACAACTGCCTTAGTTGATAAAGATGTAACTCATCAGCTATTTCCAGTCGTCATATTTATTTTTCTATTTATAGCATTAATTACGTCGACTGTTATTTTAATGCTTATGAAATGGAAAGATAAACCAATTATATTCTATGTAATAAATATCATAAACAACGTCTATACATGGGGTATATATATCTATTCAAGTCAGATTGTAAAAACCCTAGAAACTAGTTTTGTCAATCTTCGAACCTTAAAATTGGTTCACGATTTATTAGTTATAGCCTTGATATTTCAAACGGTAAGTATAATCATCACCATGATAAGATCCACTGGTTTCGATATTAAAAAATTCAATTTTGATGATGATTTTGATTTAAAAATAGATGAAACCGATAACGAAGAATTTGAATTTGATGTAAATGTCGATACTGATGACTTTAAACGTAATTTGAAAAAGAGTATCCGTAATCTAAAGTATGTCTACAAAGAAAATAAATTGTCGATAACCTTAGCGGCTTTAGTTGTAATGAGTATTATCTTTACCGCTATTTACTTTAATTCAGGCGTTTATAAAAAAATTTACAAAATCGGTGATACCGTAAGAACAACTTATTTTAGTTTTGGGGTAATCGATTCATATATAACCAAAGAAGATTATCATAGCAACGTCATAACTGATGATAATTTAGTTGTAGTAAAAGTTAAAGCTCGAAATATGGCCACCTACGATCTAAAATTAGAAACTGGTAAAATATCATTAACAAATAATAACGTAGCATACTATTCTAATTCCAACTATCAAGGTAAATTTAATGACCTTGGAAAAGTCTATGTTAGTGATGAGGTAAGTCAAGATAAATTTACAGAATACTTGTTAGTTTTTGAGGTTCCAACCGAGATATCTAAAGATAAACTATATTTAAAATATTATGATAATCGGGATAAAACAGTAACTATCAGGCTTCAACCTAAAGATTTTACTCAAAATGTTAAAACTAAAGACTATAAATTAAAAGATAAGGCTGATTTTAAAGATAGCGTCTTAGGTAATACTAGTATGATTATCAACGATATTGAAATTAATAATCGATTTAAAGAGGATTATAAATATTGTGTAACTGATACTGATTGCTATGATTCTTATGAATACATAAATCCTACTGTAGCGGATAATTATCAAAAGAAACTTTTAAAATTAAATGGTGAATTCACCTTTGATAGTGATTTAAAAATTAATAAAATTTCTTCATTAGGTGACTTTATCGCTAATTATGGTGAAATACGTTATAAGATAAATAATCAAGAGAACACGATGAAAAATTTAAAACAAGTATCACCTAAAAAGGTTAGAACTAATAATACCTATATAGAGGTTTATGATGAAATCGCGAATGCTGATGAAATTACTTTAGTTATTAAAATTAGAAATAAAGTGTATAATTATAAATTAAGATAAGGAGGCTATTTATGAAAAAAATATTGTTAATTGCATTGCTGTTATTATTACCTTTTAGTGCAAAAGCTAGATGCACAGATGCTGAAAAAATCAAACTTAATAAGTTAGCTTCCAACGTATCCTTTACCTATAATTACACTGAAAAAAATGGTAAAATAACTTTTGATGTAACTGTTACCAATTTAACTAAAGATTTGATATTATATGATAGAGATAAAGATACTCAACATAATGTTAATGGTGAAATTACTATTAAAGGTTATGAACCAGCATCATCCGCTAGCTTTTATGTATTCGCTAAAGATGATACTTGTATTTATTCAGCGATTGCCACTAATACGATCAATTTTCCAAGTTATAACCCTTATTATAATGATCCTCTATGTAAAGAGGCTCCAAACTACGAATATTGTAAAAAATGGGTAAATAATACCTCTGATTATAATACGTTTAAAAGTAATATAACTAAGTATATTAAAGATAAAAAAGCAGAAGAGGTAGTAGATAATAAAGAAGAAGAAAATGTTTCAGGAATATTTGATTATGTTTTTGAATTTTATGTTAGGTTCTATTTTATAATTTTACCACTTATTATAATAACATGTCTTTCTTTGATTTATTACTTAAATAAAAAGAACAGTTTGATATAAAAACACTATAAAAGAATGATTTTTAGTCATTCTTTTTTAATAATGTTGATTAAATTTTATAGATATGTTACCATTTAATTCGGAGGGGTTTATGAAGAAAATTTAAGACTACCTAATGGTGGTCTTTTATAATAAAAAAACACTAGTTTTTAGTGTTTAAATTTTAACTTTTATATATAATATCTTATAATTCCCATTTCATTATTGTTTTAAAATCATTAGTTAGATCGTTTTCAAAAGCTTCGTATATATCACTTGTTTGTTTAACGATTATTTTTTCAGATATGATAGTTCGTAAGTAGTTTATTACATCTTCATTATTTTCAATAAATTCAACTGATTTAGCGAAATCTTCATAACCGCTTCGGCTGTTTCCTAGTAATGTTAAACCTTTTTCTAAGACCATTCTAGTGTTGATTTGAACATTGTTTTCACTAACACCAAGTAAGGCGATAGAACCCTCAGGATTAATTAAATCGATTATTTGGTCGATAGCTTTTTCACTACCTTTACCACCGACACATTCAAAAGCGTGATCTATTGTTAAATCTTCAGGAATATTATCGATTGTATATGTTTCATCTGCAAATGAGAAATATGATAGTTTTTGTTCGTTAGTACCAAAGACGATCAATTTGGCATTAGGGAATGTCTTTTTAAGAACTAAGGCCATAACAAATCCTACGTTACCACAACCCCATACGCCTAATGTTTGTTTTTTTAGATGACTATATTTATCAAAATGTTCTAAGGCATTCATTGCTACACTCAATAATTCAAGTAGAACAGCTACCTCAGGATCGGCTTTAAAAGGGATTATTCGATCTTTTTTAATTTTTACAAAACTTTGCATAAAACCATCAAAACCACTAGCTCTGAATTTGCTGCTTCTTAAATAATTTTCTTTAATGTACTTGTCTTTTTCGATTGGTGTATTAGGTATCATAACGACGTTTGTACCTTTTTTTAATTCACCAGTTGGATCATAAATTACTTTACCGACAGCTTCGTGAATTAAAGCCATAGGTAATTTGCGCTTTAACACCTCTTTATCGCGACTACCTGTATAATATCTTTGATCAGCTGCACATATTGATAGATAAGTTGGTCTTACGATAACACTGTTGTTATCGATCTGTTCATCGATAAAGTCGACTCTAATTTGTTTAGGTGCTATTAGTCGATATGATTGATTAATCATTTTCTTTCCTTTCTGCTAAAATAGCGTTGCTGATTTTTAAATCGTGAAGCGTAGTTATTTTAATATTGTAAATTTCTCCCTCGACAATTTTAACCTCTTTGCCTTTTAATATGAAAGCTTTACATGCATCTGTCAATATGTTCTTTTCGTCGGTAGTTAAGCTTTCAAACAAAGTCATTAGTTCTTTTAAGTTAAAACTTTGAGGTGTTTGACCTAAGTACATATTCTTTCTAACTGGTATATTTGATAATACCTTACCATCGGTAGATTCGACGATCGTATCAGTTGCAGGTATGACTGTATCGACAGCGATACCTTTTTTTAAAGCTTTAATATTGTCGTCGATAATTCTTTGGGTTACGAAAGGTCTAACTGAATCGTGAGTGATGATTATATCTTTATCGTTAATTCCAAATTCTTTTTCGATGAATTTACAACCGTTGATGACCGTTTCTTGACGATTGCTACCGCCCTCGACAACAAAAATATTTGTCGTATCACCAATATATTTTTTAATTGTATTTCTAGCATGTTCCATCCAAATTTTTGGACAACATAGTATGATTTTATCAATTTGAGAGTTTAGTATAAATTGTTCTATTGTATGAATAAAGATAGGTTTGCTTCCTAACATTAAAAATTGTTTAGGCATGTCGGTGTTACCCATTCTGGTACCTTTACCACCAGCTAAAATTTCTGCATATATCATATTTTACCTCCTAGTTATGTATGAATTAATTATACAATAATTTGAAATTTTAAACAACATGTTTAATAAAAGAACTATAAATTGGTTAATATTAAAAAAATTATATATAATAATAAATATATGATAAATATGGTTTTAATTATGTAAATGTGGTATAATTATTAGTGTGCTAGGAGGAATTAGTAAAAATGTATAAGTATGATGTTTCTATTGTTATTCCCATATATAATGCTGAGTTATATTTAGAAGAATGTATAAATTCTATTGTCAATCAAAAATATGATTTAGATAAAATTGAAATGATTTTAGTTAATGACGGCAGTACTGATAATAGTGTGAAAATATGTGAAAATTTAAAAAGAAAATATAAAAACATAGTCATTATTAATCAAAAGAATGCAGGTGTATCAAATGCTAGGAATAATGGTATAAAATCATCTAAGGGTAAATATATAATGCTATTAGATCCAGATGACATGATAGGTGATAAAACTGTTAGAAATTTAGTTAGATTTTTTGATAAACACTATGATGAGGTTGATTTAGTGACTTATCCAATTTATTGGTATAAAGATGGTTCTGTTACTAAACATGTTAGATACGCAGCTTATGATAAAGGTACAGATGTGTATGATTTCGAAGAATATCCTCATTTAAATCAATCAACTGTTAATATAATAATTAAAAATGAATATGAGAAGACCAATTTGTATAACGAAAATATGAAATTATCTGAAGATCAAAAATTTAATACTGATATTTTGATGAAAAAACAAAAAATTGGTTTTGTAAAGGATGCTACATATTATTATAGAAGACATGGTGAAGGTGTTTCTCAAACTAAAAATAATCCATATTATTGTTTTGAAGATATTATGAAATATAATGAGTCATTAATAAATCAGTATAAAAACGGTAAAGATGTACCAAAATATATTCAGTATTTAGTTGCTAATACTATTAAATGGCGAATTAATTCTGATGAAATATTTCCATATCACTACGATAAGCCTGAATATAATAAAGCATTAAAGAGAATTGTTAATTTGTTAAAATATATTGATAATGATACTATTATGAATTTAGAAAATGCAAATATATATTTAAAATTTTATATATTGAATTTAAAAGGTGAGAAGGTAGAGATAAAAAAAATAGACAATACTTATGCTGTCTTTGATAAGTGTAATAACTTATTATTTCAAAGTGATAATTTTGAAATAGCTATTTTAAGATTTAAGGTCAAAAATAATCAATTATATATTTTTGGTGACGTAAGAAGCCCACTTTTAAACTATGAAAATTTAGATTCATTAAAAATAGTTACTATAGATAAGACAGGAAATATTAAGAGAAAATCAATAAAAACATTTAAATCAAACTTTAGTTGTTTTAAAACAAATATTGAGATAGCTAAGATGTATGGTTTTGAATATACAATTAATTTAGACAACATAAGTAAATTTTATTTTGAGGTTTGCATAGGAGAATTTAGTTTACCAATAAAGATTGTTTTTGGAAAATGGTCAGGTTATAGTAAGCAATATCATAGATATACTATTTTTAAAGAAAATAAGTGTATAAAATATTGTGATGATAAATTAGGAACATTCAAAATAAAAAATGAAGGAATATTCAATAGAACTACAAATTTTTTAAGAACTTTACCTAGATATGTTAAGAAAAATTTTAATATAATTTCATATCGAATGCTAGGTAGAAAAAAAGAAAAAATTTGGTTGTATTATGATTCTAAAGGTGTTGTTGATAATGGTTATTTACAATTTAAACATGATATCAAGAAGAATGATGGCATAAAGAGATATTATATTAATCTGAGTGATGAGGAATTTGCAAATAAATACTTTAGTGATGATGAGAAGAAACATGTTATTAATTTTAAAAGTTTTAAACATAAGTTAAGCTATTTAAGATGTGAGAAAATATTTGTATCATATTTATCTGATTCGATTTATATTCCGTTTAAGAGTATTGTTTGGTATACTGATATAATTAATTATGATCTAATATATTTACAACATGGTATTTTGCATGCTGATTTATTAAAAATGTATGCAAAAGAGTTTACTAGTATTGATAAATTCATTATATCTTCTAACTTTGAAAGAGAAAATTTAATTAATAAGTACCATTATAATAGTAATGATTTACTTAATTCTGGTATGCCTAGAGCTACAAATGATGAGAATGATAATAATCCTAAAAATAAAATTTTATTTGCTCCATCTTGGAGAAAATATCTCATAGGACCACTTATTAATAATGAACGTATTTTAAGAGAAAAAGATTTTATAAATTCTTCATTTTATACAAAAATAAATAATTTTATTAATTCCAAAGAATTACAAAAATTATTGAAGGATAATAATTTGAT
Organism: uncultured Bacilli bacterium; assembly: GCA_947629265.1. Taxonomy (GTDB): domain Bacteria; phylum Bacillota_I; class Bacilli_A; order RF39; family UBA660; genus HGM10857. The sequence goes on from CANRCZ010000001.1 coordinate 99,646, forward strand.
TTTAGATTTTAAACTTCATCCTATTTTTAAAGGTTATAAAGATTATTTTAATACAAATGATTATATTAAAATAAGTTTTGGTGAAACAAAGTTGAGTGAGTATAATATATTTATTACCGATTTTTCTTCATATCAGTTTGATTATATAAAATATAAACGCCCAATAATTTATTTTTTACCTGATATTACTGAATTTAAAGCTGGTTTACATACATATAAGTCTTTAGATTTACCTTATGATAAGGCATTTGGTGATTTATGTTTGACAAGTGAAGAACTTTGTAATAAAATAGCATACTATGTAAAAAATGATTGTAAAATGGAAAGTAAGTACGTAAAAAGAGTTGACAATTTCTTTGATATGAGTGATAATCCTTGTGAAAAAATATATAAAAGTGTTTTTAATAAATAGGTGATGATGAAATGAATAATAAAAATAATTTTCTTTATTTATATCTTGTTCTTGCAGTATTTCTTTCATGTTTATTTATTAATATAAACCACAAATCAACATTAGAATATAATGAAAATAAATATACTAAAGATGATAAAACCACTAATGTAGTTGGTAATGATATTAAAAATATTGTTTATACTGATAAAATAGCGGTTTTAACCTTTCATAGAGTGGCTGAACATGATATTAAGGAAAAAATTTTTAAAGATAATGAATGGGTAAACGACATGGAAATTTTTGAACAACAGATGCAATATTTATATGATAATGGCTATGAAACTCTTAGTAGTGATGAATTTTATTGTTGGTATAAAAAAGAATGTGAATTCTCTAAAAAGACAGTTTTATTGACTTTTGACGATGGTGATGCTGAGCTTTATTATAATGTTTTGCCAATATTACAAAAATTTAATTTTAAAGCAACAGCATTTATAATTGGTGAATATGTTAAAGACATAACGGCACCATTTGATGGAATAACGAAAAATTATATAGGTAGGGATCTTATTAATGAAATACAAGTGGTTTATCCAAATATTGAATTTCAAAGTCATACCTATGGACTACATCGTATGGTTTCTGATAAAAAACCATATGGTAAAGTTAAAAGTGTTGAGTATATTAAAGAGGATTTTAATAAAAATTCTGAATTTCAATTTGATAAACTTGCCTACCCTTATGGTATATATGATGACAAGTTAAGAACAGCTACCAAAGAGGCTGGATATAAGTTAGCATTTAGATTTTATCCTGCTAAGAAAGCTACAAGAAATGATCCACCATACGATATAAATCGTATTAAAATTAATGGATTTATGACACTAGATGACATGGTGGAAAAATTAAATCAGGACTAAAAATCCTTTTTTTCTTTATATCAAAATGTTATAATATTAATATAAGGAGTTTAAAAATGAAAGAAAGTATAAAAAATTTTTTGCGACCAATCGCTCAACGGCTAAAAAGGTTGGATTATATAATATTTTATGATTTTTATAAATTAACTACTAAACAAGATGAAAAGAAAGTAGCTATGTTATCTGATTCTAGAGAATCACTATCAGGAAATTTAGAATTTATAAAAAAAGAATTAGATGGTACTGATTATGAGGTTGTCTTCTTTGGAAAAAAGAATTTATCAGTTAAAAAAACACTTAAAGAAAAAAAAGAATTAATGCGTTTAATAGCTGTATCAAAGTATGTTTTAGTCGATGATTTTTATCCGATTATATATCCCTTAAAAATTAGAAAAAATACCGAAATTATTCAAGTTTGGCATGCAATGGGAGCTTTTAAAACAGTAGGATATAGCCGGGTTGGAAAAGTTGGTGGACCTAAAAAAAGAACTCTTACTCATCGTAATTATACGGCATGTATCACTAGTAGCGATAGTATTAGAGGTAATTATTCAGAAGCTTTTCACATAGATATTAACAAAGTATATGCAACTGGTGTACCTAGAACGGATATATTTTTTGATGAAGAATATATTAAAAAAACTAAAGAAAAAATTTATAAAAAATATCCTAAATTAAAAGATAAAAAAGTTATTCTTTTTGCTCCAACTTTTAGAGGTAATGGTCAAAAGACAGCACATTATGATTTTAATTTAATCGATTTTGAAAAATTAAAAAAGGAATTTAAAGGTGAATATATCTTTATAAATAAACTACATCCTTTTATAAAAAATAATGATGAAATACCAAGCGATGATGATTTTTATTTAGACTTAACTGATGAAAGAGAAATAAACGATCTACTATTTATAACCGATATTTTAATAACCGATTACTCATCTGTAATATTCGAATATTCCTTTTTAAATAAACCACTAATTTTCTACGTACCTGATTTAGATGACTATATAGAAAGTAGGAGTTTCTATTATCCTTTTTCTAAGTATACCTATGGTGATGTAGCGTATAATATGGATGAACTTATCAAATATATAAAAAATAGCAAAATCGATAATAAAAAATTACAAGAATTTAAAGATTATTTCTGTAAAAGTTGTGATGGTAAGTCGACAAAACGGTTTGTCAGTACATTCTTCGATGATAAATATATGAAAAAAAGGTGAGATATGTTAAAACTAGGAATGAAAATTTTGCAGTTTATATACAATATTTTGAAACTATTACCAACTAAAGATAAGGTTTTATTTATAAGTAGGCAAGATGATAATATATCGCTCGATTTTAAACTTGTGGTAGAACAGCTAAATCATCAAAATATTAAAACGGTCGTTCTAACTAGAAGATTAAAAAAAGATGATAGCGTTTTAGCGAAAATAAGGTATTGTTTTCATATGTTTAGACAAATGTACGAATTAGCGACATCAAAAGTTGTTGTTTTGGATACATATTGTATTTTAGTTAGTATTTTAAAACATAAAAAGGATTTAAAAGTAATTCAAATGTGGCATGCTTTAGGTTCATTAAAAAAATTTGGTTATAGTGTTGAGGGTAAAGAAGAGGGAACAACTAAAGAGGTCAATAGCATGATGAAAATGCATAAAAATTATGACTTATTGTTGACTAGTAGTAAGGAATGTAGGAAGAATTTTATGGAAGCTTTTAATTATGATGCTAGTAGTTTTGCAATTATTCCACTACCTAGGGTTGATCTATTAAACGATAAAAAGTACCTTGCTTCTAAACGTAAGGAAATAATATCAAAATACGGTATGTTAAAAAAGAAAAAAAATATATTGTATGCTCCAACTTTTAGAAAAAATGAGAATGCCGATGCTATAAAAAAACTTATCGATGCTGTCGATTATGAGAAATTTAATTTGATTATTAAATTGCATCCTATTTCAAGTCTTGAGGTTGATGATGATAGAGTAATAAAAGATAATGATTATACTACTTTAGAGATGCTCAGCGTAGCTGATTATATAATAACGGATTATTCAGCGATTATATTTGAGATAGCTGTTTTAAATAAACCACTTTATCTTTACACTTACGATTTTGATAGTTATACGGATAAAAGAGATTTTTATATTGATTATAAGAATGAAATTCCAGGTATTATGTCAGATGATCCTAAATTTATTATGAAAGAAATCGAAAAGAATAATTTTGATATGAAAAAAATGAAACAGTTTAGTCGTAAATATGTTGAATATGATGGTAATAGTACTTTAAAGATAGTTGACATAATAAAGAATTATCTTGGAATTAATTAATAAAAATAGAATTGGATTTGGATCAATTCTTTTTTTGTTGGTCATAATGGATGATAAAACTTTTTAAAAAATGAAAATAAAAACTTACGAAAAAAAATAAAAAATGATATAATTAACTAGTTGCCCAAATTATGAAAATAGCTTAATAATCGTTTATAATCATAATATTTATATATTTTTTTTAAGAGGAGATGTAATAGTGCAAAATCAAAATGATAATAAATTTTTAGGTGAAAAAAAAGTATCTAAATTATTACTAAAATTTTCTATTCCATGTATCTTATCTTTACTTATTAGTTCATTATATAACATAGTAGATCAAATATTTGTTGGAAATAGTAGTGTCGGTTATCTAGGTAATGCAGCAACGACAGTTGTATATCCACTTACAGTAATTGCTGTTGCCGTAGCATGGTGTTTAGGTGATGGATCAGCTGCCTTTTTATCATTATGCCAAGGTCGAAACGATACTAAGGATTACCATAAATCGATAGGTAACAGTATCTTGTTTCCTTTATTATAAGTATTATCTTCGTTATCTTAGGATTTATATTTAAAGATAAATTATTATACTTATTTGGCGCTAGTGAACAAACTATAAGTTTAGCGGGTACTTATTTTAGCATTATCTTAATTGGTATACCATTTTATATGTTTTCTAATACAGTTAACAGTGTAATAAGAGCCGATGGTTCACCAAGATTTTCAATGGCTGCTACTTTAATAGGTGCTGTTTTAAATATTATTCTAGATCCTATATTTATTTTTACATTCAATATGGGAATTGCTGGAGCAGCATGGGCAACAGTTATAGGTCAAATATCATCATTTATCGTATCAGCTATTTATATGTTTAAAACGAAGACATTTAGAATTAAAAAAGAAAGTTTTAAATTTAACAAAAATATTTTAGCGAGTGTTTTAAAATTAGGAATATCAACCTTTATTACACAAATTTCTATTGTTGTTTTATCATTAGTTTGTAATATAATGCTAGTTAAATATGGTTCAAAAAGTGAATATGGTATAGATATTCCAATTGCATCAATTGGTATCTGTATGAAAGTCTTTGGAATTGTAATTAATATTGTTGTCGGAATTATTTTAGGAGCTCAACCTATAATCGGTTATAACTATGGAGCTAAAAATTATAACCGCGTTAAAGAAACATTTAAACTTACAACTACTTTATCTATAATTGTTGGTATAGTAGCTACATTGATATTTGAATTATGTCCAGAGCTAGTAGTTAAAATATTCGGATCAAACGATGTGTTATATATGGATTTTGCTATAAAAACATTTAGAATATTCTTATCATTAGTTACATTTACTTGCCTGATAAAAATGTTTTCAATTTTCTTTCAAGCAGTTGGTGAACCATCAAAAGCTACGATTGTTTCATTATGTAGAGATTTATTAATATTTGTTCCATTAGCTATCATCTTACCAAGATATATGGGAGTTACAGGTGTATTATATGCAGCACCAATCGCTGATTTGGTTGGCATGATCGTTTCAACAGTTATTATCTTTAATTTCTTTAATAAACTTGGTAAAGAAGAAAATGTTGAACAAACAGATGAAGCTATAAAGAAATCTAAACCTGGAACTATTATAACGATAGCGAGAGAACATGGTTCAGCTGGAAAATATATTGGTGAATTAGTAGCTAAAAAATTGGATATTCCTTATTACTATAAAGAATTAACGGCAATTGCCGCTCAAGATAGTGGATTAGATAAGGAGTTTATTTCTAAATTAGATCAAAAAAATGACGTATTACACGATCTTTATTTATCATCTACACCAGTTAAATATGCTATTGAAGCTCAAGAGAAAATAATTAAAAAAATCGCTGATGCAGGATCTTGTGTTATAGTAGGTAGAGCCGCTGATTATGTGTTGAGAGATAATGATGATATCGTTAGAATCTTTATTTACGCTAATGATGAATATAAAATTAACAAATTAAAGGAAATGTACGGTGATACCTTAAAAGAGGCTAAAAAGAACATCGTTAAATCAAATAAGAATAGAGCTGCTTATTATAAGATTATATCTGGAAGAAATTGGAATGATTATCAAAATTATGATTTAATGATCGATTCTTCAATAGGTGCTCAAAAAACAGCTGATGTAATAGTTGAATATTTAAAAAATAGATAATAAGATACTTTTGATAAAGTGAGTTATCATGAATTTAAGGTAAATTTATGCATAACTTGCTTTTTTGTTTAGTCGCATTATATAATCTTAATATAGAGTATAAAATTTATATAAACTAAATGGGAGATATTATAGATGAAATTAAATAAAAACGAAGAACTTGTTGATCAATATATGAATATAAATAAGTTACACTCTACTGAATATGATGATTTATTTAAACCAATAATTAAATCGCGAGGTAAAAATTATTATACTAATGGTAATATAGTGAAATATAAAAAATGTGATAATACTTATTTAGCAGATATAAAAGGTACAGAAATTTATAAAGTAGAAATTGAAATTAAAGATAATATAATAGAAAAAGTAAAATGTACATGTCCTTATCACAGAGATACTGATAAATATTGTAAGCATGTCTATGCACTTTTATTATATATTAAAATGCAGAATAAAAGGAAAGAAATTGTAACATTGATAAACGATTATAAAGGTAATATATCTAAGCAATTAAACGAAATGAATAATGTATTAGAAAAAAATGTTGAAAATTTATATCAATACGAAGTTGAATGGTTTAAAAAGAGGATGGAAAATTATCAAATAAAAGAATCATACGAAAAAGATTATGATAAGTTAAAGGATTTTGAATTGTTAGAAATTTTAAAAAATTTATATTTTTCATTAAACATGTTAAATTATGACTTAAATGAATTGAATAAGAGGATAGAAGACAATAAAGAAATATTAGAAAAAAGAAAAAAAGAAAACGAAAATCATCATATTGATGAATTTAATTATACTTTTGATCATAGTTTTATTTTTGATATGATCGATAATGAATTAGCTAGTATAAATTTAAAAACATTATATAAAATAAGAAAAAACTTAAAAAGTACTGGTGATGATACAGAATTAATTGATAAGGCAATAGCTAACAGAAAAAAGAGAGAATTATCAGTATGGCAAAATTTGAGTACAATAAAAACTAAAAAGAAGAAACATTTAAGTTTAGGACATATATTGTTAGGTTCTATTTTAGGATTATCCAATAATAAAAGGAATAATAAAAATCATAGTGATTATTTGATGAACTGGGAACAAGATGAAATAAAAAATGGAAATTATGATAAATGGAATTTTGAAGAGGAAGAATTAGAAGATGATGATTACTATAACGACGACTTAGATTAATTAGTTTTTAATAAGTGTGTTTGTGCATATAAATCAGAATTAACCTATTTTTGATAATTTCATACAATAAGTTGAGGGAGGATATTGTATGGCAAAGATAATAATAGACGCCGGACATGGAGGGGCTGATGGCGGTGCTCAAGGTAATGGAATTTTAGAAAAAGAACTTACTTTAAAAATATCTGAGTACATGTATGATTTATTTAAAGATTTAGGAATACCTGTTACTATGACTAGAACGAGTGATGAAACTATATCACCTACTGAAAGAGTTGAAAGAGTATTAGGTCCATATGGAAATTCATCAGATGTTATAGTTATATCTAATCACATAAATGCCGGAGGTGAAGGGTTTAGTTACCATTGTTAGATTTAATTGGGTATTTAAGATATATAAATTATTTAGTAAATTACACTATTGTTAGTTAGATCTTTATGCTACATTAGTGTAATTTTTTAATTCCTATAAAATTACTAGAATGTTAATATTAGTATTGAATATGATAATTATTGAATAAAAATGCCAAAAGTGGCAAAAATATTCAAAATCTTATTGAAAAAATATTTTTAACATAATATAATAATATTGAATAAAAATGCCAAAAGTGGCAAAAATATTCAAAGGAGGAAAACATGAAAGAAATAAAACGAAATATTTATTTAGATAGATTAATTAGTAGAAAAGAAAATGGTTTAATTAAAGTAATCACAGGTATTAGAAGATGTGGAAAGTCTTATTTATTAGATCCCTTATTTAAAAACTATTTACTAGATAATGAAGTAAAAGAAGATCATATTATTAAATTAGAATTAGATAAAGAAGAAAATAAGAAATATCATGATTCTCATGAATTAAATCTTTATATAAAATCACAAATAAAAGATAAAGATATGTATTATGTTTTACTTGATGAAATACAACTTGTAAAAGATTTTGAATCAGTATTAAATGGATTTTTATATGAAAGAAATATTGATGTTTATGTTACTGGAAGTAATTCAAAATTTTTATCAACAGATATTATTACGGAATTTAGAGGAAGAGGAGATGAAATAAAAGTATTTCCATTAACTTTTTCTGAATATGTAGAATCTTTTAATGGAGATAGAACAGAAGCTTGGAACGAATATGTTTTATATGGCGGATTACCCTTAATTTTGTCTAAAAAAACTGATGAAGAAAAATCAAAGTATTTAAAAGACTTATTTGAACAAACTTATGTAAAGGATATCATTGAACGTAATAATATATCTAGGATAGATGTTATAGATTCAATCATTAACATATTAGCATCTTCTGTTGGATCACTTACTAATCCCCAAAAAATATATAAAACATTTATAAGTAGTGGCGAAAAAGAAATATCTTTAAACACTGTAAATTCATATATAAAATACATTGAAGATTCTTTTATTGTCAATAAATCTAATCGGTATGATGTTAAAGGAAAAAAATATATTCAAACACCACAAAAATATTATTTTTCTGATATTGGACTTCGTAATGCTAGATTAAATTTTAGACAACAAGAAGAAAATCACATAATGGAAAATATAATTTATAATGAATTAATTGTAAGAGGTTATAATGTTGATGTAGGTGTAGTAGAAGTTAGAGATGAAAATAAAAATAGAAAGCAATTAGAAGTTGATTTTGTATGTAATTTAGGAAATAAAAGATATTATGTACAATCAGCATTAAATTTAGAAACTAGAGAAAAAACTATTCAAGAAGAACGACCACTCATGAATATTAATGATAATTTTAAAAAAATCATAGTAGTTAAAGATAATATGAAACATTGGTTTACAGAAGAAGGAATATTAGTTATTGGAATACAAGAATTTTTATTAAACAGTAATAGTTTGGATTTATAGTGTATAAATAAACTTTTATTTTTATTGAAAGGAGAAGTAAATGGAAAAAAATATTGAAGAATTAACATTACTACTCATGTATTTAACATCATGGGAAGAAGAAGGATATGTACGAGATGAAAATAATGAGGTGAAAGAAGATAAAGTTAAAACTGCTTGGAAAGGTTATTCATTTGATATCATAAATAAACTAACTGATGAAAATTATCTTTATTTTAGTAAAGGAAAATCAGTAACTATAACACCAAAAGGTGAAAAATTGGCTAAAGAATTAGTGGATAAATATTTAAAATAGGAGTAAGTATAATGGATTATGAATTAAAAATAGAACAAAATAGAAAAAGAAATGAAAAATTTATTAAAGAATTTGAAAGTTGGTTAACTCAGAAAGACTTAGTTAAGAAGACTATTAGAAAACACTTAAACAATGTTTCTTTGTATATCAATGATTATTTAAATTATTATGATGTAGAAAAGATGGAAGATGGTATATATTCTATTTATGGCTTTTTAGATGGTTGGTTTATAGAAAAATGCCTTTGGTCATCAAGAAATTCGCTAAAAGAAACAGCGTCTAGTATAAAAAAGTTTTATCAATGTATGAGTGAATTAGGATATGTCGCAGTTGATGATTATAAAAAACTATGTAGAGAAATAAAAGATAATATGGATGAATTTTTAGCACAAATGGATGCATTTGATGATGGTACATATTATGATATGTTTGATTAAATAAAAGAAAAGTGGTGAGGTAGTATATGCAGACAAGTAAAATGTATGAAAGAATAAATTGGTATAAAAAAGAATATGTTCATGAACAATATTCTAGAATAGTAGATAAATTTAAAGATTATGAGAAAATTACGAAGAAGAAAATGCTCGAAGAAATATATGTAGTTTATAAAGATTACAATAATATTATAGATATTTGTACTACAAGAGAATTAAAATATTTAAAAATGTTACTTGATAAAAAAAGTGATATGAAGATGTTATTAGAGGATAAGTATGAATGGGAAAGAAAAACACTTAGTAATAAGTTTTTAGTTCAAGATGACTATGATAATGTGTTTATACCTGATGAAATAATCGAAAATGTTAAAATTGCAATAAAAAATGTAAAATGGGATATTACTAAAAAATTAGATGATTTGAATGAAATATTAGTTAGTTATTGTAAGATGCAAGCATCATCGTTGCTTCAAACAGTAGCAGCTTTTGTCTCAAGTTTAACAGGTATCAGCGAAAATGTAATATGGAATCATATGTTAAATAATAAATTATTTAATTATTATGTTTTTATTTTTACTAAGAGTTTTGAAACTATAGGAAATGATATTCCAGTAGCAGTATATCAAGATTATTATTGTATTGAAGAAGAACTAGAAGAAGAAAGAAAAAAACAAGGGTTAGCAGGAACTTGCCCAATAGATTTAAGAGTTTATAAAACCTTGTTCTATAATGATTTTGATATTAATAATCCAAAAATCAAGAAGTTTCTAAATGAATTAAAAAAATTACCATTTTTTTGGTTCTCAGCTTTAGATACAATTAGAGAATTTTCGGTATTAAATATAGATAGGACATCTTTAAAAGAATCGATTAAAAATGTCCCTGCTTTAGAAAATTATGATTTAACTGAATTTTTTAAAATACTAGATGAGGCAATGGATGAAATGCCTTCTGGTGCATTAAATGGATTTACTCCAAATCAGGCAAAAGAACTAAAAGCAGAAACTGAAAAAATGAAGTTTGAAAAATTAAAGAAGTATACTAAGCAACAAAATGTCTGTCTTTCGAAACAAGATGCTAAATTATTTTATAAAATATATTTTGCATTATTAGAATTTACTAATAATAAATATAAAATTAATCAGAGATTAAGGATATATAATAAATTAGGTCTTAATCCTTATGAATTAAAAGACATAATAGAAAAATTTTGGGAGAATAAAGATGCTATTATATTAGAATTTTGTATGGCTAATCCGTATAAATTTAACAAAGAAGAATTAAATGTGGTTAGTGGGTTTAAGAAAGGATTTAGAGATATAGTCATAATTGCCAAGTATGAGCTTGAGTATACAGCAGTTATGAATAAAGATAAAACATTTATGATTAAAGGTATTAATGATAATATAGATAATATTATTTCCTATCAAGATTTACCACAAACAGTAATAACATCTATTATTCCATTTAAAGATGTATTAATTTATGATGGATTATTAATGGAGTTAGGTATAAAAATGGGGAATGTATTTGAAAAAACAATTGAAGAAGAATATTCAAAATCTATTAAGTATTATCATTTATAATATTATAATATTGAACACCTAATTCTAGGAGGTGAAAGGTTCACTTACCATTATAAAATTTAATTGGGTATTTAGATGGTTATATTAGGTAAAAATGGTTGATTAGTATAATTAATATATAATAGTGTTGTATTTAATAAATACTATTTTATATAACCAAAATGTTGGTAATAATAGGTATTTTTGATATAATAATATATGAATAAAAAGGGTATATTTCATTTAGGTGAAGTATGCTCTTTTATCGTTTAATTTGGAGGTTTAAAGATGCTTAATAAGAAAAAATATGATATCTATATTGAAAAACCGATTGAAAGGAAAGATAATGATTTATTTGGTATTGATTCCTATTCTGATATTATAAAAGATGCAATAAATAAAGAAGCAAAATTTATAGCTATTGATGGTGAATTTGGCAGTGGTAAGTCAAGTATCATTAATCTTCTGAAGGAAAAATATAAGAAGGATATTTTTTTAAAGAAGATTAAATTTGTAGATATTAATTTTTTAAATATAAATAAAAATATTGAAGAAGAAAAAACTATGCCAGATAAATCAAACATAAATTACTATCACAGATATTTTGCAAATCAGGTGGCAAATGATATTTGTAGAAACCCATATAGTATAGAGAAGTTGTTTTATAATTCGTTTATTAGTATTGCAACAACAAAGAATAATGGGCATAGATTTTGGAAAATTATAATAGACAAAATTTTGCTTGTGTTAATTGCATTCATTACAATAATGATTACATATAAGAGTTTTTTTGCCAATGTAAAATCATTAATACCAATCAATGAAATTTTTATGCCATTATTACCTTGGACTATTTATATTTCATTTATTTTAATACTAATTTACGGCTATGGAATTTATAAGCCTGAAAAACAATCTATAAGCCCTATGCTATATGTTGATAAAACAAGAAATAATCTTCTGAAATCAGTTCAAGCTTATATTAAAAGTAATAGTACTTTAGTTTTCGTTATAGATGATTTAGATAGGTTAAATCCCGAGATACAGAAAGATATAATTTCACTTTTATACAATGAATATTGTCCATTAAGCAAGCAAATTAGAAATATTAAATTCTGTTTCATATTTATGATAAATATTGAAAAAATAAACGATTATGATAATATTAAGGTGGAAAGTACTGACAAAAAAATAGGGTTTGATTACGAGAAAATTTTTGATTTTATTTTAAAGATATCGAATAATCAGAAATTTATTATTAGGGATTATATTTATGATTGCTTTTCACATGGTACATTGAAAGAAATTATAGATAATTGTAAGCATAAAGAATTATTAATTGGTTTTATAGCTAACAATTATGATAATGTTAGGGCTTTAAAACATAACTTTAATGAAATAATAAATAAATATAGATATTTAGATAGTAAGAAAGATTTCAAAATTAATTATGATCAATTAGTTATGCTTACAGTTTTAAATGATAAATATAACACAACTAAATTATCTTCTGCTATAAATGAGTATTTTAAAGGAAATAAAGACAACATAATACCTAATATGTTATATGAAGCTTTAGATAATAAAATTGTTGACAAAAATTATTATTTATATCTATATAATTTTTCTAAAAATGATGCTTTGTTGAATGATAATGAAAATAAGTTAAATAATATATTATTAAAAATTGAAAAAATTGAAAATATTGAACTAAAAGAAGAAGACATTGTTAGTATAAATAAAATATTAAATGAAAATAATGATATAAGATTAAGAAAAATATATGAGGAGGTATTTCAGTATTTATCTAAAAGAAGTAAATTGGTACTTTTGACAAATACAAAATTTTTTGAATTTGTTTTTGTAGAAAACTCAAAAATTCAAAGATTAGATATAAATATTTTTAAAAATATATATCAAGATAAATTTGGACAACAAATATATTTAAATATTCAAAAAAACTCAAATTCATTTGATATACAAAAGTTAAATGAAACTATATGTGCAAAAATAATTGAAAAAAATAATACATATATGGAAGATGCATCAGATGAAAATTATAAACAATTAGAACAAGAGATAACTGATTTTTTAAAAAATATGAAAAATTCTGTATTACAATTTAGAAACTTAAAAATCTTTAACAATTTAGGCGTTTTTTCAAGTGAAATTTTTAATGAAATGTTTTCTAAAAATAATTATGGTTGGTATTTATACCATGATAATATAATTAAATATGAAAATATATCTGATAAGCTAAATTTAAATATAATAGAAAAACTAATTTTATTTGATAACAAAATAATCAGAGATAATATTAGGGTAGATTTATTAGAAAAGGATTTGGATTATAATCAAATTCGTGCTATATTGTCAAACGATAAAATAAAAATAGATATTAAAAAATTATATTTAAAATTATCAAATAATAAATACTATGTTCCTTTTGAAGATATAAAGTATTTAATTGAAAATTATGGATATTATGAAGAAGCTGATAATATTATAATTAAAACTATAGATAAAAATTCAAAAAATGTTTATGAATATATCAATAAAAGTAATATAGATATATCAAATACTATAATAAACAAATTTTCTTCAATTAGTAATAAATATTGTTGGAAGGATAAATATAATGATATGTTTGCTAAAAATAGCAATTGGGATTTATATGTTTATTCTAAAATTAAAAGAAATAACTTATTTTTTATACCTAAGAAATATATAAAAAACAAAGAATGCATTTCTAAAGCTTTAGATATATATTGCAAGGTTAAATTAAATATATATGTAATTGATAAAAAATTGGCATCGATATTTTTAAATGATGAGTATATGGATATTCTTATAAAAGAACTAAACAATAATAAAATAGGTCAATTAAGTGAATTTATGTCCGATATAAATATTAACAATGTTTTAATTAAAATAGAAAATAATAATTTAGTTAATGAATACTGTGATATTATATCAAATCTTAATTATAAAATAAACCTACAGTTTTTAATTGAATTTAATAATAAATTTTACCATAAACTATTAAATTCTCAATATAAAAGAAAACTAACTAAAAAAATAAAAAAGATGGTTTGACAATCTATTGCAAGAGAGGTAACATGCAATAAATTGGAGGATTAATCTTATGAAAAATGAAGAAAAATTTATTAAAGAAGAAAACAAATTAAGAATGGAAAATGATGCTAGATTATTAGCTGATTTAATTTATTTAAATTATGAGCATTCAAATGGTAATCTTATAAATATTAATTACATTTATAAAACATTACATGATACAGTTAATTATACAAAAGAGGAAGAAAACAAAATAAAAGAACATGCTTTTATATATTTAAAAGTTGATTATGGATTGGAACTAAATAATTAATGTTATAATAGTATTGTAAAAAGAAGGTGAAAATATGGTTTATATAACTGGGGATACACATAGAGATTTTTCTAGACTTTATAAATTAGAAGAAAATAATGATGATATGCTAATAGTATTAGGAGATGCTGGTATTAATTATTTCCTTAACGAAGAAGATATTAGATATAAAGAATATTTGAAAAAGTTTAAATTAAAATTATTTTGTATAAGAGGTAATCATGAAGAAAGACCAGAAAATATTAAAACTTATAAAGAAATAGAAATGTTTGGTGGTAAAGTTTTTGTTGAAGAAGATTATCCTAATTTAATATTTGCAAAAGATGGAGAAATCTACGATATTGATGGTAAAAGTGTTCTTGTAATTGGTGGAGCTTACTCAGTAGATAAAGAGTATAGATTAATGTATGGGCATAGATGGTTTAAAGATGAGCAATTAACTAAAGAAGAAATGAATAAAATTTTAGATAAAGTTAAAGGTAAACATTTCGATATTGTTCTTACACATACATGTCCTTATAAATATGAACCTAGAGAAGTGTTTATGCAAGGTTTGGATCAATCAAAAGTAGATAAATCTATGGAACACTTTTTAGATGAAATAGAAGAAAATATTAGCTATGATAAATGGTATTGTGGACATTATCATACAGAAAAACAAATTGATAAATTAGAGTTTATGTTTGGTAGAATTAAGATATTTAATAAAGATGAATTTGTTCCTAAATTTAATAGAAATGGATATGAAATAATAAGAGATTATTGCAAACAAGATGATGTTAATAAAAATGGTAAAGTATGTTGTCCTAAATGTAATTCTACAGACATAATTATTCAAAAAGGTGATGGAGAAAGTATTTATGGTATAGATGAAATAGCAATAATATGTAACAATTGTAAAAAAGTATATGGATTTAGTGATGTTAAATATAAACCTAATTGTCCTAAAGAACTATAGATGTTATTTAACTGTTATGATATAATATTTTAAAGCAGTTAGGAAGTGATATGATGATTGAAACCGATGAAAAAATATCAAAATTAAGACCTATGATGAACATTAGTGAATTAGTTCCATATTTAAAAAAGAAAAATATTAAGTTTGAAAAAATAAGTGAACAAGAAGCAGAAGACTATTTAAGAAATAACAATAATTACTATAATTTAACATCATATAAACACAATTTCTTGAAATATCCATCTCCAGCTGGTGAATATGAAGGATTATATCAAGACTTAGATTTTGCATATCTTAAGGATATGGCTATTATAGATCATAGAGTTAGATTATTATTTTTTAAAATAATTATTGATATTGAGCATTATTTGAAAATAAGAATATTAAACCTAATTGAGAATATTGAAGAAGAAAATGGATATAGAGCAGTTAATATGTATTTAGAAAAAGATTTTAATGATGAAAAGTTTCCTAAAAAAGTACATAATAGTATCTTTAAAAAAGTCGGAAGTGAATATTATAATAAAATTTTTTCTAAATATGATATAGATCAAGATCAACAATTAGAAAATATTCCTATATGGGAATTTCTTGAAATAAT
>CANRCZ010000002.1 GCA_947629265.1 uncultured Bacilli bacterium
AATTTGATAGATAAGATAGTATGATTTTTATTTTTTTATTTATTAAAACTTAAAAAAGTATACAAAGGAAAAAATTCATTTTAAAAAAATGTAGAAATATGTCTAATTTATGATATAATGATATTGTATAGTGATTAGTCAATAGATTTTATTGGCAATTGTTATCTCATAAGATAGTATTGATTCAGTTCAAAAATAGTTTTAGTGTGAAAAGGAAGATTAATATGTATAAAAAAATATTTAAAAGATTATTAGATATAGTTGTATCTATAGTATTTTTAATAGTCATGATCCCTATATTTTTAATCGTTTTTATATCCATAAAATTGGATGATGGCGGACCAATATTTTTTAAGCAACCACGAACTGGAAAAGATGGCAAAACGTTTGGTATGTATAAATTTCGTTCAATGACGGTTGAAACTGAGAAAGATGGACATAAGTTATTGCACAAGGAACGAGTAACAAGAGTAGGAAAAATTTTAAGAAAAACATCAATTGATGAATTACCACAAGTTATAAATGTTTTAAAAGGAGAAATGTCTATTATAGGTCCACGTCCATGGGTTGAAAGTTATTATCAAAATTTTAATGATGAACAAAAACATAGATGTGATGTACTTCCAGGAATTACTGGATTAGCACAAGCTTCAGGTAGAAATTCACTTAATGTTTTTGAAAAAATTGATTATGATATTGAATATTCAAAAAATGTAACTTTTTTAATGGATTTAAAAATTGTTTTAAAATCAATTATAATTGTCTTAAAGAGAGAACATGCTGAAATAATTCAAGAAGACTGGGAAAACGAGGTTGAACAATTAAAAACACAAAATGTATGATAGGGGTGTAATATGCAAAAGAAAAAAGTACTGTTTCTAATTCATACATTGGGAGCAGGAGGCGCCGAAAAAGTTCTTGTTAATTTAGTTAATCATATGAGCAAAAAATATGATGTGACAGTTATGACAGTTATAGATACAGGAATATTTAAAACTCAATTAAGTAAAGATGTTCGTTATAAAACAATGTTTAAAATACCTTTCCATAAAGAAAAAAATCAAAATTCTGGTAGTCTATTAAATAAAACTAGCAGGTTAAAATCACTGATGGCTAAGTTTTATTCTTTTATTTGGAAATATATGCCCGTTAATTTACTTTATAAAATTAAGATAAAAGAAGAGTATGATATTGAGGTGGCCTTTTTAGAGGGTATATGTGCCAAAATAATAGCGGCATCACCACAAAATTCAAAAAAATATTCTTGGATGCATGTGGATATAATAAATGAAAATAAGTCTGATAGAGTTTTTAAAAATATTAGAGTCGAAAAAGAATGTTATCAGAAATTTGACAAAATTGTTGCTGTATCAGAAGAAGTGAGAAAACAGTTTATTAAAAAGTTTGATTATGACAGCTCAAAAATTGTTGTTAAACATAACGCTATTAATGCAGAAGAAATAGTAAAAAAAGCTAATGAAAGCTTTGATGATCTTGATAATGGTAATTTTGAAATTGTTTCTATTGGGAGACTTTCAAACCAAAAGGGTTATGACAGATTATTAGAGGTTGTAAAAAAACTAAAAAAAGATAAAATTAATTTTCATTTATCAATCATTGGTGTTGGCCCTAAAGAAGAAGAATTAAAACAGTATTTGATTGACAACAAGTTAGAAGATTATGTTACATTTAAAGGGTTTAAATCAAATCCATATCCTTATTTAAAAAATGCTGATTTATTTGTATGCTCATCAAGGGCTGAGGGATTTAGCACAGTCGCTTGTGAAGCTACAATATTAGGTGTTCCGATTGTTACTACTGATTGCTCAGGTATGGAAGAATTACTTGGTGATAGTGAATATGGACTTATCACAAAGAATAATTCAAATTCTCTATATGAAGGAATGAAAAAAATTTTAAATGACAAAAAGTTGTATGATAAATATAAAAAACAGATTGTTAAAATAAAAAATAGATTTAGCATAGAAAAATCGGTTAAAGAAATAGAGGAGATGTTTGGTGATTAAAATGGAAAGAAAAATATTCAATATCTTCTTTTTTCTATTCTTATTTGTTATGATTAATCGTGAATTTACACCTTTTGGTTTGGACTTAAGATTTATATGTTTATTATTGGCATTAATTTTATTAGTTATAGCTATATTTAATAAAAGAAAAATTAACTTTGATAAAAGGTCTAAAATGATTACTCTTTTTTATGTAATATCTTTAATTAGTAATTTTATGTGGTTTTTTAATTCACTTGAAATTAATGTTAATTCTTTTTTAGTTATCGTATTTTCTTACATATTTAATTTTATATGTTATTTAGTATTTTTGTTATATCAAAATTGCCTTGATTGGGAAAATTATAGAAAAAATTTATTTATATCTTTGTTTATTTTAATATTAAGCATGATATGTTCGATGTCTATCGGGTTAGATACAATATTTTTGAGTTCATATAGTGGTCAAGTATTAGATATATCTCCTAATTTTTTTGGAGGAAGATATCGTATTGCTGGATTCGCTCAAGATCCAAATTACACAAGTTTATTCCTGATATTAGGAACTATTACAGCTTTGTATCAATATGCTAAGAATAAACAAACAAAAATGATTTTTATAGCGTGGTTATTTATTGTTTTTTATCTATTGGCAGCTTCTAAAACAGTATTAATTGCATTTATCCCAATTATTTTGTTTTTAATTTTACCAAAGAAATTTAATGTGTTATTAAAAAAAATTTTTATTCCTATCATAATTATTTTGCCGTTAATTATAGTTTTTTTGAATATTCCTGTTTTCCGAGACAGTCTCACAATGTTACAAAGATTAAATTTTTGGAATGTTGCGGAAGATTTATTTATGAAGAGTCCTCTTATAGGTAATGGACTAACATCTTTTAGATCTTATTTTGGTTCATTTCCAAGTGGTTGGTATGTTCAATGTCATAGTACTATATTTCAAATAATATCCGAGACTGGTATATTATCTTTATTAGTATTTGGATATTTGTTAAATTTAAATATCAATTCAGAAAATAAATATATTATTATTTTAACCGTGTTATATAGTGTTTATATTATAAATACGGAAACTTTGTATCATATTTATTCTATTTTCTTTATAGGAATTTTACCACTGATTATGAAAGGAGAAAATACAAATGAATAAAGATAAAGCAGTTATATTTTTGGTTAACTCTCTATGCAATGGTGGAGCAGAAAGAGTTGTTGTAAATATGGCTAATGAATATTCAAAAAAATATAAAGTATATATTATTACGTTATATGATCATAAAACATACATTTTAAATGATAATATTGAGGTTATATCGTTATATAATTCAAAATTATCATTTGTTACTAAGATGCTAAAATTACCTATAATAGTAAAAAAGATTAATGGTATTATTAAAAATATTGAAAATAATTATAATGTTATATTAATGACGTCACATTTAATTTATTCTAATTTAATAGCAAAATTATCAGCATATAATAAATCAATTATTAACGTTATTCATGTTTCGTATAAGGTTTATGATAAAAAATTTCATTTTTTGTTTAGAAAATGTTTACAGTTACTATATAATAATACCCAAATTGTAACGGTATCTAATGGTTGTAAAAAAGAATTAGTTGAAATATATGGAATAAAACCGTTAAATATTGAAACGATATATAATCCTGTTAATATTGATGAGATTCATAACATGATGAATGAAGATTGTGATATTAATGAACCGTTTATTTTATTTGCTGGTAGACTAGATACACCAAAACGTCCAGATCTATTAGTTGATATTTATTATCAAGGAGCTTTTTATAAAAAATATAAATTGTGTATTGCAGGTGTTGGACCTTATGAGGATTTGATTAAAGAAAAGATAAAAAATTATAATATTGAGAAAGATGTTATTTTGCTAGGGTGGCAAATGAATGTGTATAAGTATATGAAGAACGCTAAGTTATTTGTCAATTGTTCTAGAAATGAGGCTTTCCCTATGTCAATAATTGAGGCATTGGTTTGCAAATGCCCTGTTGTTAGTTTTGATATTGATTATGGTCCAAACGAAATTCTTGTAGATGAATTAAATAAGTTTTTAGCAGTTGATGGTGATATTGATAGTATGATTTACGTCATGAATAAAGCTTTAAAAGAATATCCAAGTTTTGATAAAGTTGATATTCAAAAGTTTGGTGTATCATATATTAATCAAAAATATTTAGATATATATAAAAATTGGATAACAAAAGAATAGTGTATAAATTTTTTATTAAATTTAATAGAAATCTATTATTTAAATTATAAAACAAATATATAAAACAAATTTATTTTTTGTGATTATATACTTTATGTTTTTTTCTTGAAAATATTGATATAATATGATATATTATTAAATGACTTTTGGCAGTCATATGAAAGAGGTATAGATGAAAGAATTAGAGTATCCATTTGATGCAAACTTATTGCTCAAAAATAAGAGGAAAATTAAAAAAGAATTATTGCAAAAGGATAATTTTATTGAAAAAAGAATAGCTATTTTGGGTGGTTCAACAACTAGTGAAATTAAAAATATGTTGGAGTTATTTTTGTTAAATTATGGAATAAAACCAACATTTTATGAATCCGAATATAATAAATTTTATGAAGATGCTGTATTTGGTAATGCTGAATTAAACGAGTTTAATCCTGATATTATTTATATTCATACGACTAATAGAAATATTACTAATTATCCAACTATGCTAGACGATAAAAAAACAATTGATGAAATATTGCAAGCGGAATATGATAAATTTGAAAAAGTATGGGATAGTTTATTGAACAGGTTTAATGCAACAATTATTCAGAATAATTTTGAATATCCATATTATCGTTTACTAGGTAATAAAGATGCAAGTGATATTCATGGTAAAACTAATTTCATTACGAGGTTAAACCAAAAATTTTATGATTATGCCAATATAACTAAAAATTTCTTTATAAATGATATTAATTATATATCAGCTTGTTATGGATTGGATAAATGGTCTAATCAGTTCTATTATCATATGTATAAATATGCAATGGAAGTACCAGCAATACCATATTTATCATTTAATGTAGCAAATATAGTTAAATCAATTTATGGTAAAAATAAAAAGGCATTTGTACTTGATTTGGATAATACCTTATGGGGTGGAGTAGTTGGAGATGATGGAGTAGAAAATTTAAGTATCGGTCCAGAGGTTCCAACAGGACAAGTATATTTGGAATTCCAAGAGTATTTAAAAGAACATAAAAATTTAGGTGTTATATTAAATATAAATTCTAAAAATGATTACGAAAATGCAATAGCTGGCTTAAATCATCCTGCAGGTGCATTAAAACCAGATGACTTTATAATTGTCAAGGCAAACTGGAATCCTAAAAATGTTAATATAAAAGATATAGCTGAAGAATTAAATTTAGGTGCTGATAGTTTTGTATTTGTAGATGATAATCCAGCTGAAAGAAATATTGTTAGAACTTATATTGATGGAATAGCTACACCTGAGATAGATGTACCTGAGAATTATGTACGTATGATAGATAAAAATGCATATTTTGAGGTTACTAATTTTAGTGAAGAAGATATAAAGAAAAATGATCTATATAAGGATAACGCTAAGAGAAGTCAGATGATGGTTGCGTTTGATAATTATGATGATTATTTGAAATCATTAAAAATGGTAGCTGAGATATCTTCATTTAAACCAATATATTTAGAGAGAATATCACAACTTAGTAATAAGAGTAATCAATTTAATTTAACGACTAAAAGATATTCACTTGCTGATATTGAAGAAGTTAACAATAGTGATGAATACATTAAAATTTATGGTAAACTCGAAGATATATTTGGTGATAATGGTGTAATATCAGTAGTAATAGGACATATCAAGAATAAGAATGAATTACATATTGATTTATGGATAATGAGTTGTAGAGTGTTAAAAAGAGATATGGAATTTGCTATGATGGATGAATTAGCTAGAAGAGCACAAGAAAAAGGAATTAAAACTATTTATGGATATTATTATCCAACTCAAAAAAATAAAATGGTTAAAGAATTTTATGAAAGTCAAGGATTTGAATTGTTGAATTGTGATAATGAAGGCAATAAAACTTATAAGATGGAGTTGGATAATTATGAAAAGAAAAATAATGTAATAGAGGTGAAAGTATAATGGAAGAAAAAGAAATATATGAAAGATTAAATAATGTGTTTAGAGATATATTTGATGATGATAGTATAGTTGTGAAACCAGAAACAACTTCTAATGACATTGAAGATTGGGATAGCTTGGAACATATTAATTTAATAGTTGCAGTTGAACAAGAATTTGGAATGAAATTTAATATGAATGAAGTTACTTCAATGAAAAATGTTGGAGAGATGGTAAAAATAATTTTAGATAGAGTAAAATAGAAATTATTAAAAAATATGTAATTATTTTAAAAATAATTTCTTTTGTTTATTACGTAATATAATAATATCTTTGATGAAATTATAAGAAATATGATAGTTGTTAGGAGATAAATATGAATGAATATAAATTTGAGGATATTAAATTAGGCTTAGAACATGAGTTTAAAGTTGAACTAACACAAGAAAAAATGGATGCATTTTTAAGTATAACAGGGGATATAAATCCTCTTCATAATAACAAAGAATTTGCATTATCAAAAGGTTATGAAGATAAAGTAGTGTATGGAATGCTTACCTCATCATTTTTATCTACACTAGCAGGAGTATATTTGCCTGGAAAATATAGTTTAATACATTCAGTGGACATTCTTTTTAAAAGATCAGTGTATTTAAAAGATAGTCCTCTTACCATAAAAGGAAAAGTAATTGATAAAAATGACATATTTAAAGAATTTACAATAAAATATGAGATACTTAACAATAATAATGTGAAAGTAACAAGAGGTACAATGAAAGTAGGGTTGTTAGATGAATGAAAAAGTATTATTAGTAACAGGTGCATCAAGTGATATTGGAGTAGAGTTAATAAAAAATATACATCAAAATTATGACTATATAATTGCACATTACAATAATGATAAAGGTGACCTTGTAGAATTAGAAGATAAGTTAAATGATAAATTAATATTATTATCTAGTAACTTTTTAGATGAAGAAGATACAAATAAATTTGTAGATACAATTATAGAAAAAGGTATAATTCCTAATCATATTGTTCATTTGCCTGCTGGAAATTGTATTAATAAAAAATTTCATCAATTAAATTGGGAAAAGTTTAATAAAGATTTAAATATTGGATTAAGATCTATAACTACTATATTAATGAAATTAATACCATTAATGTTAAAGGAGAAAAATGGTAAAATAATTTTTATGCTAACATCTTATACATTAAATATTCCTCCTAAATATTTAACTAGTTATGTAACAAGCAAATATGCATTATTAGGATTGATGAAATCTTTGGCTCAAGAATACGCTAGTAAGGGAATAACAGTAAATGGAATATCACCAAGTATGATAGAAACTAAATTTTTAAATAGTATTCCAGAATTAATTGTAAAACAAAATGCTGAGAATAGCCCTACAAAAGAAAATTTAAAGGTTAATGATGTCGTTCCAACTATAGAGTTTTTATTATCTGATAAAGCAAACTGTATAACTGGCGAAAATATTGCCATTACAAACGGCAATATAATGTAGGAAGTAGGTATTATTATGAATTTGATATCATTTATATTTGCAATGTTTTGTATTTTAACAATATTGGTTTATTTTGTAACACCTAAAAAAATAAGATGGATAGTATTATTAATATCAAGTTTATTTTTCTTATTTTATAAAAATTTTAATGTAGTAACAATATTACAAGCTTTAACAATATTTTTATCAGCATATATATTTGCTAGATTGATAGAAAAGTATAAAGATACACATAAATCAAAAATATTTTTAGTAATTAGTATTTTGTTAATATTATTAGTG
The DNA here is from genome assembly GCA_947629265.1 of uncultured Bacilli bacterium. Taxonomy (GTDB): domain Bacteria; phylum Bacillota_I; class Bacilli_A; order RF39; family UBA660; genus HGM10857. The sequence goes on from CANRCZ010000002.1 coordinate 8,006, forward strand.
TTGATGTATTTTAAGTATTCTAATTTATTTTTAATAACTATAGATCATATTTGTAATATTTTGAAAATAGATTATGATTTAAAACTTGTGAGTAGAAATTCATTAATCGGTCTTAGCTATTATTCATTAATTATGATTGGATATTTAACTGATGTTTATAGAGGTAGTGTTAAAGCTGAAAAAAATATATTTAAATGTGCATTATTTATGGCATATTTTCCAATATTAAATTCTGGACCTTTTATAAAATTTGAAAATATGAAAGACACATTATATGAAGGTCATAAATTCAGCTATAAGAGAATGTGTAATGGTCTTATCAGGATAGCTTGGGGAGCATTTAAAATATTAGTTATATCTCAAAGATGTGGATATTTTGTAAATACTGTTTGGGGTGATTTAGCTAAATTTAATGGTGTATACTCAATTATTGCAGCTTTATTGTTTCCGGTAGAACTGTATGCTAATTTTTCAGGATCAATTGATATTATAATGGGAGTTAGTGAAATAATAGGTATAGGGTTGCCGGAAAACTTTGATTCTCCATTCTTTTCAAAAACGATGACTGAATTTTGGAGAAGATGGCATATAACATTAGGAGCATGGCTTAGGGATTATATTTTTTATCCAATTCAAAAATCTAGTATTATACAAAAGCTAAACAAATTTTGTAAATCTAAATTTGGTAAAAAGGTTGGAAAAAAGATACCATTATTTATTTCTATGTTTATTATGTGGTTATGTATAGGAATATGGCATGGTGGAGAATATCACTATATAATTGGATCGGGAATATTACAATTTGTAATAATATTTTTAGAAGATACATTAACACCAATATCTAATAAAATAAATGATAAATTAGGAATAAACAGAGAAACTTTTGGATATAAACTGTATCAAGTAACTAGAACATTTTTATTATTTTCATTTACTATGATATTTTTTAGAGCTACTGGTGTTGCCGAAGCTATTGAATTTATAAAGAGCATGTTTGTTTCAAATCCGTGGGTACTTTTTGATAATGAATCATTATATACAGCTGGACTTGATATGTTAGATTTTAGAATTTTAAATATATCATTAATAGTTTTATTCGTAATTGATTATTTAAAGACTAAATTTGATGTTAGAGAAAAATTATTTTCTCAAAATATAGTATTTAGATGGACTGTCATATTTGTTTTATTATTCTCTATTATAATATTTGGATGTTATGGCGTAGGTTATAATGCTGCTGACTTTATTTATAGGGGATTTTAGGAGGAAAAGTTATGCGTAAATATATGAACAAATGTTATATATATATATATATATCAAGGGTTATATTATTTATCATTGTATTTTGTATGCTTTGGAATTCTGTTTTTAAGATATTAAATGTGGATGCTAATCCTATAACTGAATTTTATAAAGAAGATAAAAATACAATGGATATTGCATATATAGGTAGCAGTAATGTGTTTATGCATTTTAATGCAACTCTAGCGTATGACAAATATGGCTTCACTACCGGTCTTTTTTCGATAGGTTCAGCACCTTTCATGACTTCAAAATATATGATTGAAGAAGTATTAAAGTATCAGAGACCTAAATTATTTATTATAGATTTATCAACTGTAGCTACCGATTCTAATATTGTGTTTACAGAAAATAATGTAAGAAATATATCTAATTCATTCAAGCAATCAAAAAATAGAATGAATTTACTTAATGAAATGTTGAGCAAGTTAAAAGCTGATGGTGTTGAAATTGAAAAAGACTATACCTTCTATTATCCATTTCTTTTGTATCACAATTCTTGGAAATCTTTAACTCATGAAAAACTTACTAAATCTAAAAATTATTTTAAAGGTTACTATTTGTCAGAAAAACAAGTTGCAACAATTAGTTATTCAGATTTGCAATGGGTTGATGGAAGTGAACGATTACAAGAATATAACAATAATGTACTAATCGACACCTTAGAATATTTAAAGAGAAAAAATATAGAAGTTATTTTTACTGTTCCTATTAAAAATTATGATTGGCACGTCAAAAGGAAAACTAACAGAGCAATAGAAATTATAAAAAGTTATGGTTTTAATTATATTAATTTTAATGATCTTGATACGAATATAGTTGATTTTTCCACTGATTTATACGATTGGGGACATTTAAATGTGTATGGCGCTACTAAATATACATTGTATTTTTCAAAGTATTTAAAAGAAAATTATGATTTACCAGATCATAGAAATGATAATAAATATTCATCTTGGAAAAGTGAATACGAAAGGTTTAAAATAGAATTTAATAATTTAACTAAAAAAAATTTTGATGATTTAATTTAAAGAGGGAGATAATATGAGAACAAATGTTATATATATATATATATATAAAATATTTATATTTATAATTGTATTTATATTATTATGGAATAGTATATTCAATATTTTGTGGATAAATAAAAGTCCAATATCACTATTTTATAAAGAACCAAAAAATTCTCTAGATATTGTTTACATTGGTAGTAGTAATGTATATGCGTACTTTAATACAACACTTGCTTATAATCAATATGGATTTAAAACAGGTATTTTTGCAACAGATATGATGCCATTTTTGACGTATAAATATGCGATAGAAGAGTCATCAAAAACACAAAATCCAAAGCTATATGTAATTGATTTAGCTACATCGATTGCTTCTTTAGATGTTTATAGTGAAGGTGATTTTAGAAGAACAATAGATTCTTTTAAATTTTCTAAGACTAGACGTGATTTAATAAAATCTATGTATGAATATAAGGATTATTTAAGTTTTGAAATTAATGATATAAATGATTTTTATTTTTCATACCTTATGTACCATAATAAATGGAAGGAAATAACTGAAAGTTCGTTTAATAATGAAAAAAAATTATTTAAGGGATACTTATTTACATACTTTCAAACTAGAAAAGAAAAACATATTAAGTATGATTGGAATTGCACTGAAAAAAAATTGATAAATTATAGCAAAGAAATACTAGAAGATTTATTAGAATATTTAAATAAAAATAATATTAATGTATTATTTACTATACCTGTTAAAGTGTATACATTAGAACAAAATCAATATTTAAATAATGTTACCAAGATAATTGAAAAAAATGGATATAAAGTAATAAATTTTAATAAAGTTGATGATTTAAATATTGATTTTGATAATGATTTATATAATGCAAGTCATTTAAATGTATATGGCGCTACTAAATATACATTGTATTTTTCAAAATATTTAAAATCTAATTATAATTTGCCTGATCATAGAAATAATGAAAAATATTCATCTTGGAAGAGTGAATACGAAAGGTTTAAAACAGAATTTAATAATTTAACTCAAAGAAATTTTGATGAATTGTTAGATAATTAGTATAAAGATTTTTTTATAAAAATAATGTAAGAAATATTTCTGGTTAATTTAAATAACATAAAGATAGAATAAATTTGTTTGGTGAATAGATATATACTATTAGTTATCAATTGCAATCTATATCAATAAATTATTAATCTTTATTTTCAAATATTGCTACTGCGATTGTATATTTCTTTTCATGGGAAATAGAAATATTAATATTGCTATTGTTAGAGCAATATGGTTTTCCATCTTTATCATTCAATATTTCAAAGTCTAAGAAATTATATGTCTTAGTATTAGGCAGTGCCTTCATAATAGCTTCTTTACCAGCTATTCGGCCACATAAATATAGATATCCTTTGTTTTTAAATTCTAATTGTTCATTTTTAGTTAAAACTAGATTAATAAATTCTTCATTCTTGTCAACTAGTCTTTCGTTTTCTACAATATCACAACCAATATTCATAAAATCACTTCCTAATCTCTATTATACTAAAAAAGTATATAAAGTAAAGTTAATATTTAATTTTCAATATAAAATAAAAATCCTTTAGTAATAATATTGGATTGTTTTCTAAGATTTTATTAATTTATTTTACTAATAATTTTTTGTTAATATTAAAATTTATGTATGAATTATCATTTTACATAATTAGTAAATAATGTTATAATGTTTAATATAAAGAGGTGGATTATGCGAAGTAAAAAATTAAAAAGAAAAAGAATACGTATTGCAAGTATTGTAATATTTACTTTAATGGTAATAATGATGTGTATTTTTATGGGATATTTAAAATATACTAACGTTTTATCTATGAAATATTATGGAGCTATACTATTTATGTTTTTAGTAATTGTATTACTTACTATGGCTATAACATTTAAAAAGAATATAAAAAGTGGCATTAAAATCTTTTTTGATGTAATAATGGTTATTATTACATGTTTATTGGTAGCTGGAATGTTTCCTATGAGTAAATTAATGAACTTTATGGGAAACATTCAAGATGATAACAAAGAATATGAAAATTATTATGTTTTAGTTCTAAAAGATAGTAAATATGATAAACTAAATGATATTAAAAATAAAAATATCGGAATTTTAAAAAGTGATGATAAAGAATATAAAAATGCTTTAGAAAAATTAAATGATACTGTAAAAACAAAACAAACAGATTATAAAGATAGCACAGCTTTATCAGATAACTTGTTAAATAAAAAAGAAGAGGCTATATTCATTGATAGTGTTGGTTATTATATGACAGAAGAAGAAACCAGTAAATATTATGGTAAATTTAAAGTATTAGATACTATTAATATAGCAACTGAAAGCAAAATTGAAAAAGAAGATGTTAATGTTGTAAAAGAATCATTTAACATTTATATTAGTGGTATTGATACATATGGTAAAATATCTACTAAATCAAGAAGTGATGTAAATATTATAGCTACAGTAAATCCTAAAACCAATAAGGTATTATTGACTAGCATTCCACGTGATTATTATGTACAATTACATGGAACTACTGGATATAAAGATAAATTAACACATGCTGGTGTTTACGGAATTAATCAATCAATTAATACTATTGAGGATTTATTAGATATTAAAATTAACTACTATATGAGGGTAAATTTTACAACATTAATTAAAATGGTAGATGTCATTGGTGGTGTGGATATTAATTCTGATATGTCTTTTTATCCTTTATCTGATTCAACATGTTATATAAAGAAAGGTAATAATCATTTAAATGGTAAATGTGCTTTAGCATATGCAAGAGAAAGACATGCTTATGCCTCAGGAGATAGACATAGAGGACAAAATCAACAACAAATTATAACAGCTATGATTAATAAATTTACAACAAATAAATCATTAGTTTTAAAATATAACAGTATATTTAATTCATTAGAGGGAAGTTTTCAAACTAATATGGGTACAAGTAAAATTACATCACTTGTTCAAAAACAAATTGATTCTATGCCAAGTTGGGATATTGAATCATACAATCTAGATGGTAGTGGTAAAATGACATATACATATAGTTATCCAGGACAAAAATTATATGTAATGGTTCCATATGAAGAAACTGTAGAAACAGCTAAAACAAAAATAGACAGTTTATTACAGGAATAATAAAATTAATTATCCCTGTAATAAATACCAATTATAGAAAACGATTTTACTTTAATATAACAAATAAATACTATATAAAAGATTTATGAGTTCCTCATCAAATGTTTGTAGTTATCAAATATTTATTAAAGTTAATTTAATAGTTGTGTTGATTTCAGTTTTTCTTTTAGTGGTGTGTCTTGATGGATGGTATCTGATATAAATAGTTATAGTTTTAAGTAATAATTATAACTTTGAATGATAGGGTGGGTAATTATGAAAAATTTAAAAGTTGATAGTAAACCAAAAAATCATCGCCAATCAAATATAGAATTACTTAGAATTGTATCGATGTTATTTATTATAATGTTTCATTATGTATATAAAAGTGGATATACCTCACCAACATTTACATTTAATTATTTTATAGTAAAATTATTTTATATGCTTGGTGAATTAGGAGTAAATATATTTATTCTAATAAGCGGTTATTTTATGATAAAAGGTAAGTTTAGTATAAAGAAATTAATTAAATTATTATTAGAAGTAGAATTTTATTACCTTTTTTCAGTGTTTATCGCTTCAAAACTAGGAATTTACACAGTTAGTCATACTTTTAAAGGTATATTTATGTTGTTCTTCCCAACTACTTTAAATAGGTATTGGTTTATAACAGTTTACGTATTGATCTATATTTTAAGTCCATATCTAAATATACTAGCTAATAACATGGATAAAAAGACTTATCAAAAGTTTTTGTTTACTGTTTTATTAATATGGTGCGTGATACCAACTTTCTTTGGATTATTTTTTAACGGAACAGAATCAATGTTATATTATTCAAGATTTATCTGGCTTATTATAATATATTTTGTTGGTGCTTATATAAGACTAAATCCTGTAAATATTTTTTCTAAAAATAATAATGCCATCATATGTTTTTCAATATCAACAGTGGCAACTATTATAGGAATTTTAGGTTTTTATAAATTTAGAAATATTTTAGCAAATTTAGGTACAACAGAAATTGCATATTTTTGGCAACCAAATTCCATTTTAATGTTTTTATTAAGTATTTCATTATTCACTATTTTTCTAAAGGTAAAAATAAACTATAATTTTATAATAAATAAATTAGCATCTACAACTTTAGCAGTCTACATGTTACATGATGGTATCTTGCAAGGGTATATTTGGAATAATATTTTTAAAACAAAAATGAGGCTCGGGGGGGGGTATTCTATAATTCATATATTGATTGCAACCGTAATAATATACCTAGTTGGCAGTGTAATAGATTTAATAAGACAATTCTTATTTGATAACGTACTAGATAGATTGATAAATAACTTTAAATCAAAAAAAGCATCAGTGCAACTTAATTAAAGTTTCAATATGCTTTTTATTTTTATGCAACAATATGTAGATATTGTTAATTTATAGATATGTAAATGATACAATAAACTCATTTAATAGATAGATGGAGATGGATTTATGAAAATTAGTAAAATTAAAATAGATAGTTCATTTGCAAAATTTGAAGATGGTGAAATATTAGATTTATCAACTTTATCAGAAAAAAATCAAAATCGGGTTTTTATATATGGCAGTAATGGTGCTGGTAAAAGTTCATTGTCAAAATTATTTTCAATTGGTAATATGAAATTAGATGGCAATTTAGATTATCAAAATAGACTATCTTTATTAAAAACTACCAATAATGATAATCCATTATCTGTAAAAATATATTATAATGAAGAAGATTATACGGAATTTAATAATGATATTATAAGGCCCAAAAGGATACCTGTTTTTAATAAAGACTATATTGATTCTAAAATAACCTATCAAACTGATTTTAAAAATAATAAATTTGATCAGCAAGAATCTACATATAGTATTGAATTAGAATCAAAAACCAATTATCATGAAAAACTGAAAGAATTTACAAGAAATAAAGAAAAATTAGATGAATTAGAATTAAAAATCAATAATGAAATAATGTCAGGCATTAATGAAACAACTAAGGATACAGGTACAACTAAGGCAAATAAGATATATATGGAGGAGTATAATTTTACACAGTTTATAAGTCTGTCAGCTAAATCAATTCCAACTAGTAATTTAGATAAATTAAGATTAGAGCATCAGCAGTTCATTAAAAATTTAAAAGATTTAACAGAAGAAGATATCATAGAATTTGAAATAAAAGAATTTGATAAAGAAAATAAAATTCAAAAAAGAATAGATGAAATAAACAAAACAATAAAATTTAATGAAGATAAATCGAAATTAGATTTTGTTAAAAAATATTTAGATAGATATAGTGATGAGGAAAGAGAGTGGAAGATAAAAGGAGCTATTTTATTAGGTGATGCTGATAAATGCCCATTTTGTGAACAAAATATTAAAGATATTGGTATAGTTGAATCATACAAGAATTATGTTAATAGCAGTACTAAAAAAGTAGAAAATTTTATCGAAGGGCAAATTGAATTTTTTAAAAATAGTAATAACGTAGTTAATAACTATATTGAAGGATATATTTTAAAGGCTAAAAATGTAGATAAAATTTTTAATACTAATATAGCTGAAGACATTGATTTATTTATTAAAGAATTAATGAACTTTAACAAGCGTGTAATCGAACTTTTAAATAAAAAATTAAATCCTGAAAATCTATATATTGATTGTTCTGATATTTTAGAGGAGATAGATTTTAATTTGTTTGAAGAATTGGAATATAACTATAATAATCTAGTAAAGAAAATAGAAGATATTAATAGAAAAGTTACTAGTAATAAAAACGAAAAAGATAAAAGAAATAGAGAATATTTAAGGACAACTGGTAAATATATTATCTATAATAAAATTAGGGATGAAATAAAAGAGTATAACTCATTAAAAATTAAAGATACTTTATTATCATCAGAAACTGGAGAATTAAAATCAAAATATCAAAAAGATATTCAAGAAAAAAATGAACTGTTAAAAACTATCAATAGTATATTAGATGAATTTAATATTACTAATTATAGAGTTGATGAAAATTTTGATATATTTTTAAATGATTATAATGTAAGCACAAATGTAGAAAAAATGCTAAGTGATGGTGAAAAAAACATGATAGCATTTGCATTATTTGCAGCAGAACTTAAATTGCTGTATACAGAATCCGAGAAAGAAATTATATTTATTGATGATCCTATTACATCTGTTGATTATCCTAATTTATACAATATATATAATTACCTTGTAAATATAATTGAAGAAAATAAATCATCACAAATTTTTATTACATCACATAATATCGTATTTTTAAATATGTTAAAATTTAGATATAGTAAAGAAGCTACATACTATAAACTATACACAAAACACAATAAGACTTATATTAAAATGGATGATTGTAAGTATGATTCTATTTACTTGGAAAAATTAAAAGAAATTTATAAAATTTCTAAAGAAAATGAAATAGATAAAAATCAAAAATTATACATTCATAATTATTGTAGGTATGTACTTGAAACACTATCAAGATTTGAATATCCAGATCATAATAATGATGCCGATTCTTCTAGAGAATACATCAAAAATCTAAAGAAAGATATTAAAAATGGAAAAGTAAATTTATCAATAAGTGAAAAGAAATTAGATAGTTTATTAAATATCATTAATAAAGGTTCACATGCAACTTTAGATGTTGTTCATGATGGTGAAATATTTACGGATGAACATTATATTAATGCTTGTAAACAGGTAATAAATATAATTCATGCTAAGTATGAGGGACAATATCAATTATTAACTAATTCATATTCATCTGATGATTCAAAGAAAGAAAAAATTTCAAAAAAATAGTTTTTATTAAAATATTTAATAAAAATTTTACAAAATAACACCAATATTAACCAATAATAAAAAATAACAAACGCATACATAAAAATTTCAAAAAATTACAATATAATTAATATAGGAAGTGAGTTAGTATGTTTTTGATTGGATTGATTATTGGTTTATTTATAGGTAGTTTTATAACTCTAATATTATATTCATGTATGGTCATTTCTAAAGAAGCTGATGAATGTATAGATAAAATGAATTAGTATTTTAATACCATAATTAATATGATATAATTGCTTAGAAGGAGCATTTATGAAAAAAATTATATCATGGATATTATTGTTAATTTGGTTGTTGATCATTTTTTATCTATCAAACCAAAATAGTGATATATCAGGTAATAGTAGTGGCAAAATATTAAAAAATATTTTAAATTTTATCTATGACTTATTTAATATTAATACAAATAGTATAGACAGTGTTTTAGAAATAATACATAATCCTGTTAGAGAATTGATGCATACATTTGAATACTTAATTTTAGGATTATTAATCTTTAATCTACTAAGAGTATATAATGTAGATAACAATATCATAATTATATGTATTTTATTATCCTTTTGCTATTCTATATCAGATGAAATTCATCAAATATTTGTAAAAGGTAGAACTTTTGAATATTTAGATATAATAATGGATACATTAGGTAGTATCTTAGGCACCTTAATAGGATGTAAGCTAATGAAGCGTAACTTATAAATTACGTTTTTTTGTTTCTAAACTACCTGTACCCACCATTAACCAAAGATGTATTTTCCCGAGCAATCAAAGCATTACTATCCAATTTTTTAATAATATCGATCAACTTATTAGTTTTATACCTATGCGTAATAATCAAATGCGTATATATCTTCGTTTCTAATCCATCGCTTTTTAACGTCGTAACCGCATAACCATTACCACGGATTTGGCTAGATAAATCCCACTTAGTAATACATATAATCAAATTAGTCCCTAGCGCCAATTTCTCCTCAACCTTGCTACCTAAATAAGAACCAAAAGCCGAACCAAGCGCAAAAGCAAACAATTTAAAAATATCCTGATCAATATCCACAATAACCAAACTAGTACCAAGTAACCAGACCATCGTATTAGCAAACTGTAATAGAGCACCCAGTACTTTCTTATTATTATTGATGATGATAATCCTTAAAGTCGCTAACATATTTTCAAGTATTTTAGAGCCAAAAATAAATAAGTATAGTAATATATTCATACTTATATTATTACAATAATTAAGATAAATTATACAACTTTAAAAAAAGTATGTTAAAATTAAAAAAAATATGTTACAATTATCCTAGGTGATAGAATGAACATAGAAACCGTTTTTGAAACTTTAAAAAATAATCAGAATATCGATGATGACTTTAAAGAACTAATCCAAGAATTGATAATCATCTTTACTAAGTTTTTTCCAAACGTCGATTTAACCAACCTAAACAATAAACTAAAAGACTTAAAGATTATCAAAGCTAATAAATTGATCAGTAAAGATATTATCGACTATAACGTTGTAAATAACGAACTTATCTTTAACCTAGAAGAAATAATGAAAGATTACGATCTAAGACATGTTCTAATGCATGGATTACTTAGAGTTATAACATCCTACGATAATACCTTTGGTTTCGATCAAAACAACCGCTTTACAGCCTTAAATATAGGTTATACCGAAATAATTACGAACTTTATTATCGGTAACGAAAGTATCTTAACCTTGTTTGATGATGAGGTTATCGCTACCAACTTAATAGCGGATGTCGTAGGTCACGATGTTTTATTTCAAGCGTACTTTACTAACAATGCTAACTTATTAGCAAGTACTTTAATCGATAAAGGAGTTGAATAAAATGAAATCAAAAACAATGGATTTAATGAATGCTAATTACCTATCAAGAAAATGCGATAACAATAACGTATATCGTAGTACCTTAGGTGATATCGAAAAGATAATTATCGATGCCTATATCAAAAATCCTCATACCGAAGAAGAGGTTAATAACTTTGAAGCTAATCTGTATGGAAATAGTAGCATGTTTGACGATGATATCCATAAATCTGTCGATAACGTTTATCCATATTGGGACGTCGCTAAAACCAATATTCAAACCTATAGCTATGACACAGAACAAAGTCTAGGAAGAACTATTTAATATGATCAAAAAGTAACTTTACATTTAAGTATAGTTATTTTTATATTGTCAATATTCGAATTATGTTTTAAAAAGATACATATATTATGGTATAATAGTAATGATTGGAGAGAATTATATGAGAGTAATTGTCAGCGCTGGTGGAACAGGTGGTCATATCTATCCCGCTTTAGCAGTTATAAACAAGATAAAAGAGATGGAACCTGATAGTGAATTTGTGTATATAGGTACACATAACAGAATGGAAAAAGACATCGTTCCTAGCAAAAATATTCCTTTTGAATCTATTGAAATATATGGTATCAATAGAAAACACTTGCTTAAAAATTTTAAGACTTTAAAATGTTTTATCAAAAGTCAAAAAAAAGTTAAAAAGATCATCAAAGAATTTGATCCTGATATCGTAATTGGTTTTGGAGGATACGTAACTGGTCCCGTTATTAAAATCGCCCATAAACTAGGTTATAAAACTTTCATCCACGAACAAAACTCAGTCGTTGGAAAAGCTAATCTGTATTTAGCAAAATACAGTAGTAAAATAGGCGTATCATTTGAATCAAGTATCGATAGTTTCCCTAAAAAGAAAACCGTTTTTACTGGTAACCCTGTCAGTGAAGAAGCTGTTAAAAAAGAACCATTAAAAAAATCACAATTAGGTTTAAACGATAATAAAAGATTGATCGTCTTTGTCATGGGTTCACTAGGTTCTAGTAAAGTAAATGATATTTTAGTTAAAACGATGAACTCTTTTAAAGATAAAGATTATCAAATCTTATTTATAACTGGTAACTCTGGTTACGATAAGATAAGTCAAAACAAATTTCCAAGTAACGTTAAAGTTATGCCATACTTAGATGATATGACGCGAATTTTAAAAAATACCGACTTAATTGTAACGCGAGCTGGAGCATCGACATTAAGTGAGATAATCGCTTTAAACGTTCCGGCTATCTTGATACCAAGTCCATATGTAACTAACAATCATCAATATAAAAATGCTTGTGACCTTACTAAACACGATGCCGCTATCATCATTGAAGAGAAAGATTTAAGTAAAAAAGTTCTTGTCGATAAGATCGATGAACTTATGAACGATAAAGAAAAATTAAAGGTTATGAAAGAAAATTTAAACAGTTTAAAAATAGAAAATAGTGCTTTAAAAATATACAATGTTTTAAAAGAATTGGTAGATCAAAATGCTAGATAACTTAGACGTTGGTACAGTAAGTTACAATGTTGCAATTAAAAAATATACAACCTATAAGTTAGATGGCACTATTAAAACGCTAGTCGTACCTGATAATACGAGACAACTTATCAACGTTATCAAATACGCTAAAGAAAACAATATCAAATATAAAGTTATTGGCAATGGTTCTAATTTGATATTCGCCGATGATTTTGATGGTATTATCATTAAACTAGATAATTTTAATCATTTAGAAATAATCGATAACTTTGTCGTTGTAGGAGCAGGTTACAGTTTACCACTTTTAGCCCTTAACCTATCAAAAGAGGGGTACTCAGGATTAGAATTTGCAGCTGGTATTCCAGGTACTGTAGGCGGCTCTATTTTCAACAACGCTGGAGCTTATAAAAGCGATATGGCAGCGGTTGTTAAGTCTATCTTAGTTTTAACACCCGATTTAGAAATCAAAAGACTTAGTAGTGAAGATTTAAAATTTAATTATCGAACATCATTTTTAAAAGATCATCCCGATTATATATGCTTAGAAGCCATAATTAAATTGATTAAAGGTCATACCGATGTCATCATGGAGGTTATCGATAGTAGAAAAAAAAGAAGAATGGAAACCCAACCTTTAGACTATCCATCAGCGGGTAGTATCTTTAGAAATTCTGATGACTTTTCAGCTTGGAAACTAATTGATGGTATCGGTTATAAAGGAAAGCAAATCGGCGATGCTAAAGTAAGTGAAAAACATGCTAATTTTATTATAAATGTAGGTAATGCTAAGGGTAAAGACGTTATCAAATTAATAGATGAAATTAAAGAAAAAGTAAAAGAAAAGTACGATATTGAATTAGTATTAGAACAAGAAATAGTAAAGTAGGGATAATATGAAAAAGGTAAAAAAGAAAAAAAGGATCCGTTTTAAAAGAGTTTTTATTTTAATCGTTATATTTATCATAATTGGTTATATAATTAAAAGCTTGTTTTCTTTACCTGTTAGTAATATTATTATCAAAGGAAATACTTATCTTTCTGATCAAGAAATTATCGATTTATCAGGTCTATCTAATTATCCATCTATCATTGATAATAGTTCTAAGCAAATCGCTAATAAACTTGAGGAAAATATCTATATTTCATCCGCTAAAGTTAGTAAGAACATTCATCGTGAGGTAACGATTGAAATTTCTGAAAATAAACCATTATTTTATAATTTATCGAAAAAGAAAACTGTTTTGATGAACGGTAAGGATATTGATGAAATGTTGGAGGTACCTGTTTTAATCAATTATGTACCTGATACTATTTATAATGATTTTATAAAGAGTATGTCTAAAACAGAGTATAGTATTTTAAAAAAAATATCCGAAATAAAGTATGATCCTAGTAATGTGGATAAGAAACGTTTCTTATTATATATGAGTGATCGAAACAAGGTATATGTAACATTAGATAAATTTTCTAAAGTAAATAATTATAATGATATTATTGAAAAGGTATTAGTCAAATACGATGATAAAAAGGGTACTTTATATTTGGATGAGGGTGAGTATTTTGTCCTTAATTAATTATAACGAAAGTTATAATTTTTTTCTTTTAAATTAATAAAAAAATAGACCGATATCGGTTGACTTGTTAAAAATTAAATGTTATACTTGTATAAAATAAAGGGTAAAAAAAATGATAATGTTAATCATCAATTTTATCGAAATTAAATAGTTCGCTATCATAGAAATCTTTTAAAGATATCCTTAGTGTTCTACATATTTTATAAATAACGTATGAACTAGGATTATCAACTTTATTCGCTAGTAGTGATCTTAAAGTAGTAGGTGGAACTGTTGACATTTCGGCTAGTTTATTTGGTGTATATTTGTATTCTTTGCATAGGTTTAAAATTCTTTTGCTTACGGCCTCTTTATATAACATTAAATCATCTCCAAATACTAATAGAATTTTATCAAAAAATTTTACCTTTTATTCGCCGATATCGGTGGTTTAATATATTAGTAATGTTAATATATTTTAATTTGAAAGAAGGTTTATATGGGAAGATTATTTAATAAGAAAAAATTTGTTTTTGTTTTTGGATTATTGATAGGAGTAATCATCATGGGAGGAGCGAGCTATGCTTTAAATGAGATCCAAAGTAGTAGTGTTAGTTATAAGAAAAAAGATGGAACGATTACGACTGTTAAACAAGCTTTAGATGATTTAATTAATACGTCATTAAGTAGAATTGATGAATTAGATGAGAAAGTAACTGATTATGAGAAAGGTATTCATTATTTAGCGGATGTGGTTAAAGTTGGAGAATATGTTGCCTATGATGCTGGTGAGTGGAATGAAACAAAAGAGAAACCAAAATCACAAGGAGAATTTGGTGGATATACTGATGGGCAAAGTAAAAATGATAGTGTAGAGTGGTGTTATAGTAATAGTCATACCACCTCATTAAAGGGATGGCGAGTGTTATCAAAAAATGAAACAACTAAAACTGTAACCATTATACACGCCGGTCAACCGGAATGTTATTATCACGGTACTAATCCTACAGAAAGTATAACTAAGTTAAATGATCGAGCTAAAAATCAGTATTTAAACCAAATATACGCCGAGTCAGCCCATGCCATGAATTATGGTGATGCATATGCAATTACCGGAGATGGTGGTGCTACTAGTGAGACATTGCGAAATACTGGATCTTTGTATTGGTTAACTAATTCTGGTTATCCAACTGGCTTATATTATGTGTGGTATGATGGTAGTATTCATAGTGATGAGACTAATTCATTTGGCTTTCGTCCAGTCATTGAATTAAAAGCTAAAATATTAACAACGGGTCAAGGATCAGATAAAGTAGGCAATAATAAAGCATGGCAACTTGTAAAACCACAATAAATTATTTAGATCAATTATAAAATAGTGTTCTTTTTAAATTGAACACTATTTTTTTTCTTTTAAAATTATTTCAATATTACATGCTTCACATATTTTTATAAAGTCACTGTAATATATTCTATTTATACCTTGTTCTATATCTCTTAGCCAACCGATTGATTTATTTAATTTTTTAGCAAGTTCAGCTTGTTTAAAATTACCAGCTTGTCTTATAAACTTTACTGTTTCGCCTGTTTTATATTCGTTTCCTTTTATTTCCATATTATTATAACCTTTCTTGATAATAGTTATTAAACCTTACTATATCATTTATTTATAAAAAAAAGTGTTATTACGGTTGACAACCGTAATATAGCATGTTATAATCTAAATAATAACGGTGGTCAACCGTACTTTATAATACATTAGTAGGAGATGAATATAAATGAAATTAATTAAAAATTTATTTAAACAAAAACTTGGTATTGCTTTTGGATTGCTAATAGGAGTAGTACTTATGGGTGGTGTAAGTAGAGGACTCGACCAATATACTAGTGCAGGGGTGAGCTATACTGGAAAAGATGGAAAGTTAACAACTGTCAAAGATGCATTAGACAATTTGATAGATAAATCATTAACTCAAATTGATACGTTAGAGAAAAAAGTTAGCGAGTTGGAAAAACAAAAATCAAATGTTTATTTAGCAGAGGTCGCAAAACAAGGTGACTATGTAGCTTATGATGCTGGTAACTGGAATGGAGCAACTGGTCAACCAGCAAGTCAAGGTGGATTTGGAGGAAATGGAACAGGTAATCGTGGAAATAGTGTAGCATGTAGAGAAAGTACAGCTCCGTCCTTAAAAGGTTGGAGAGTATTAAAAATTGAAAGTGGCCAAGTTTACCTAGTTCACGCAAGCCAACCTGAATGTTACTATCATGGATATAATCCAAGTGATAGCCAAACTAAATTAGCTGCAAGGGCACAAAGTACTTACTTAAATGGAACATATGCCGAATCTGCACATGCTATGAATAAAGAAGAGGTTGAAGCTATTGACTCATCTAATGACTTACGAGCCACTGGAACACAATATTGGTTGTCCACCATTTTCGGTACTTACAACATATATTACGTGTTCACAGATGGTAGCTTCCGCTCCCTCAGCGGCGACTCGCTTGGCTTCCGGCCGGTTGTAGTTCTTAAATCTACAGTCCTTACCACCGGAAAAGGATCAGATGGCCTTGGACATAGTAATGCATGGTTAATAACAATTTGACACAGATCCGCCCAAGCTAGGCTTAAGCCCTAGCGAACTGACAATTATGAGGTTAAAATATGTCAATGTTGAATGTGTATAATGAAATAAAGAAAGTTCATCCAGATTTTGTGTTGTTAATAAAATCTGGAACCTTTTATGAAATACTAGAAAATGACGCATACGTACTCAGTAATATAAGTGGTTATAAAATAGTAAATAAAACAAATTACCAATTATGTGGTTTCCCTAGTAATGTGCTTGCATAAATATAATAAGTTAGACTGATTAATTCAGTCTTTTATAATCCATAAAAATGTAAATAAAAAAATATTTGTCAGAAATTATTATGTTTTTTAGTTTGAATGTGTTAAAATATACATGAGGGTGAAAATATGAAAGATACAAAAAAAATAGGAACTTTTATCGTAGCAGGTATTATCTTAGTTGGAGTTATTATAGTTGGTTTTATGATTACCAATAAAAATTCATCAAAAAGTACAGCTAAAAATAAAACAAATTCAAAAACAGCAAATACTAGTATAAAAATAAATAGCAAAAAAGACTATGTTTATGATGCCGACTATAAATCCGAAACAAAACATTCTAAGTACGCTTACGATAAAAAACAAGACAAAATCTTAACCGATGATAAAGTAAATATAGAAGATAAAATAACAACCGTAAACGATGGTATAGTAAACTATAAATACAATGAAAATGTTAGTTACGTAAAAGATTTAAAAGTACCTTATATTAACATTAATAGTGATGCTGCATTAAGTGTTAATACCACACTTGAAAAAATGTATACCCATGCTTATAAAAAATTCGATAATTTCGCTGAAACAAAAGAACCATTTTGTAGTCAAGTTTTAGACTATAAAGCTATAACAAATAAAGATATTTTATCCGTAATAGTCGTTGAAATAGTTAACTGTTCATCACAACCAATCACAAATTACCATACCTATAACTTTGATTTAAAAACTGGTAACTTATTAACATATCAAGATATCTATAGTGGACTTAATATATCAGAAAGTGACCTTAAAACTAAAGTAGAAGAAGCTATCACTAAAAAACAAAAAGAAAAAATGGCAAATGATGAAGAATATGAAAGTGATTTTGATACCTTTAAAGAAGAAAGTATCAAAAATTACGAAGAAGCTGTTTCAAATGGTGAGGTTAAATACTATCTATCTGAACAAGGTAAACTTAATATCATAACAACCTTTAGCTTGCCACAAGGTAGCGGTGAATTTGAATACAATATTGAAATCGATTAAAAGACTGATTAATTCAGTTTTTTTTAATACCTTATTAAAAAAACAGTGGACAAAATAAATAAACAAAACAAAAACATATTATTAATTGGTGATAAAATGTTAAGATTTTTAAAATATCTATTCAAAGATTTCTATATCTTTACAGCTGCTTATTCCAATAATCTCTTTCCATATCCCTTATCCAAAGAAGAAGAAAAAAAATACGTTGAACTCGCTAAACTAGGTGATAAAGAAGCTAGAAATATCCTTATCGAACATAACCTAAGACTAGTAGCACATATCGTTAAAAAATACGACCATAACGCATCAATGTCCGACGATTTAATAAGTATCGGAACGATCGGTCTCATCAAAGGTATCGACAGCTATTCCTATAAACATGGAACTAGAATAACAACTTACTGTGCTAGATGCATCGAAAACGAAATCCTCATGTATTTTAGAAACGATAAAAAAAATAGCAAAAACATAAGCTTAAACGAACCGATCGGCTTTGATAAAGAGGGAAACGAAATAACCTTTCTAGATATATTAAAAACACCAAAACCTGACTATGCTCTAGATATCCATAACCAAAATAATTTGGATCTTTTAAAAGACTATTTTAAAGTATTAAACGATAGAGAAAAAGAAATAATCATCAAAAGATATGGATTAGACGACGAAGAACCCATAACCCAAAAAGAGATCGCTAAAGTACTTAACATATCTAGAAGCTACGTATCACGAATAGAAAAAAGAGCTTTAACCAAAATGCTCAGAGAGTATATTAAAAATAAAAATTATACTGACTAGAACAATTAAAGTTCTTTTTTTTAAAATTTAAAAAAATGTATTGAAAAACAATATTCTTTTGTGTTAAAATTATAGTGTTATTAAAAAAATAAAAGAATTGAGGGATTATTGTGGATAGAAAAATCGTAATTGAAAATAAAAAGGGAATTAAATATGAAGCCGACATTATCATGTGTTTTGATATAGAAGAACTAAATAAAAGCTACGTAGTTTATAAATTCGATGATGAGGTAGAAGATGATTTATCAACCTTTCATACGTCTGTCTTAGTTTCAAAAAACGACGATAACTATGTACTTGAAGATATCAAAGACGAGAAAGAATGGGATATTATTAAAGGTCTTATGAAAAAGATTGTCGACGAATCAGAGGAGGTTTAATTATGATGAACGATGAAAAAACAGTAGATAGAAACGATTTGATAACAGTCCAACTAAGTACTGGTGAGGTATATCAAATAAAAAGAAAATATCTAAAAGATTGTAATGCTAAAATCAATACTGCTAAAGATAAAAGATTTTTCGGAAAAAAAGCTAAATCCTTTACATCTGTCTTAGAATTAATCAAAAGTAAATACGATAAATTCATGAAAACTGTCGAAGAAAAATTAACGACAGCAGGAGATCGTTTTCAAGAAAGTCTTAAAAAGAACGATATCAATGCTTTTTCTAGCTTAAGTCCTGAAGAGATGGATGAAGAATTAGAAAGACTTGAAGATAAACTACAACGTGAAATAAAAAATGTAAAATCAACTTTAAGAACTACCACTAATGTGCTTCAAGAAAGATCTGTAAAATTAGAAGCACGTTTAGGTGAACTTGAAAGAGAAATTCAAAACAGTAAAGCAGATGATCCTAATACCGAAAAACTACACGATGAAATGGATGATACATTAGCAGAATCTAATATCTTAAATGATCGACTTGAAAGATTAGAAAATGTTGATTTCTCTAGAAGCTTTGAAGAGGGAATGGATGGTTTAGCTAATCTAAACGAGGTAGATTTAGAATTAGTAAACATGAAAAAATTACAATCATTATATCAAGAATTCATGGATAAAAGACAAATTAGTGCCTTAAGAGATAGTATGATGGAACAACCTGCACCTATTAACGAAGACTTACAAGCTCGTCTTAATGAATATAAAGAAGCACAAGCAGAAACTAAAGAAGAGACAGTTGAGCCAGTAGAACCAACTGTTGAACCAGTAAGTACAGTTGAACCAACAGAACCAACTGTTGAACCTGAGGTTGTTGCAGGACCACAATACGATCCAGAATATTATCAAAATAATTCTGTTTTAGAACCAGTATCAGAAGAAATCGAAGAGGAGTTAACACCAATTACTCCTACTAATATTGAAGAAGAAATGGAAAGTACTTTATCTGAGGAGGTTAATAACATGATGAACGAAACAGTAGCTGTACCTGAAGAAACTGAAATTGTTGAAGAAGAACCAGTAGAAGAGGTAACAACTCCAGTTGTAGAACCTAAAGCTGAAGAAACTCAAGTTGAAGAGACAGTGACTGAAGAACCTCAAGCTGAAGAGGTTGAAGAAAAAGTCGAAGAACCTAAAGAAGAGACAGTAGCTCCAGTTGAAGAAACTGTTGAAGAACCTAAAGAAGAACAAGTTCAAGAAACTGCTGTTCCAGCTGAGGTTAAAGAAGAAGCTAAAGTTGAAAAAGTATCTGATAGCCAATCTACTAATACTTTCGAGGTAAAAGATTTCTTCGCTACACCAGATGGTAATAAATTAGTAGGTGATTTCAAAGGCTTAATCAATGGCTTCGCTAGAGAGGTTGTTAGTAACTATACAAACGTTATCACATCTTCATACAAATATTACGAAGATAATATCAGCAGAATAAATGCTGAATACGATAAAGTTGCAGATCAAAATCAAGATTTAGAAAACAATTTAAAATTATCAGAAGCTAAAAACGATGAATTATCACAACGTGTTACTAGCTTAGAAAGATTAATGAAAAACGACTATACACCAAATGTTCAAGTGGCAGCTATGAAAAACGACTTAGAAAGTGCTTTAAGTAGTAAAGAAACAATGTTAAGACTTGAACAAGCTAAAAGTAGTGGTTTAACTGATAAATTAGGACAAGCTACAAAACAAAATCGTGATTTAGCAAGACAAATTACAACTTTAAATAGTGCAATTCAAGAAGATTACGTTCCTAAAAATAAATACGAAGAACAAGTAAAATCAAATCAAAATTTAAGATCAGAATTAGATGAGATAAAAGAACAATTAGCAGCTATTAGTCAAATCGTTAGAACAACTAGTGTCTTGGGACAAGCTATGAATGCTGAAGAATTAAGCACTCCATCAAAAAGAAGATAAAAAATTAAGTGGATTAATCCACTTTTTTTAATAAAAAAATAGTATTGAAAATAACAAACGGGTATATTACTAAATAAAAAAATATATAATAATATACTTAATTAGGCGAAGAAACATACTATTAAATATAAAGTAAAAAGAGGCGATAGTAATGAAAGAAGAATTATGGCTAATTTGGAAAGATCCAATTTTACGTAGAAGATATAAAATCGGGTCATTAATTAAAGAAAATAACAGATATATTTTTAATTATATTAATCCAGAGTTAGATGAGGCTAAAGCAGTAGGATTTAAATATTTTCCGGGTTTTGAAGATTTAATGAAATCATATGAAAGTGATGACTTATTTACAAATATTTTAACAAGATTACCAAATGAAACAAGACCCGATTATTTAGAAATTTTAAATTGTTATAATTTGGAAAAAGATTCAGATGATTTTGATATTTTAAAGGCAACTCGCGGAAGAACAATTACGGATAATTATGAATTCGTTCCAGCTTTTGACTCAAGTAAAATTGAGTTCGATGTAGCAGGAACAAGTCATTGCAGTGATGTAGAAGAATGTAAAAATTATCTTAAGGTTAATAAAAAATTATATTTAGACCCAGAACCAGAAAATTTAAATGATCCTAATGCAATTAAAATTATCTTTAAAGAAAATGGTAAATCGTATCATTTGGGTTATGTGCCAAGATATTATTGTAAAGAATTATTAGCAGAATTAAAAAAAGGAACCCAGTATTCTGCAATGATTCAAAGCTTAAATCTAGACTCACAATTAAGTGATGAAAATATTACTGCTAATGTTAAACTTATTCTTAATATTTAATTTTAGGTCATAAATCTAGATACTAAATGCAAAAATAAAGTCATTTTAATACATTTATTTACAATTAAATATGAAAATAATTATATAACAAGATGGTAGGAATAATTAAAATTATTCTTTTTTTCATGATATTGATATTTTTGTCTAAAATTAGTGACATAAACCATATATTTTGTTATAATAAATATGGATTTTGCCTCATGGCCAAGCGGTAAGGCATCAGACTCTGAATCTGACATTTCGTAGGTTCGAATCCTACTGAGGCAACCAATTAGAAAGGAAGAAATATTATGAACGAATTAGCAGATTTAATATTTCCTAATATAGATAAAACTGTTGCTGATTACGAAAAAATGTATCCAGCTAGAGAATTAAAAGAGGGAACTATCGTAACTAGGTTTGCCCCAAGTCCAACCGGATTTATTCATATCGGTCATCTATTCTCATCTTTTGTAGCAAAAAAAGTAGCGCAAGATACAGATGGTATCTTCTACCTTAGAATTGAAGATACCGACCAAAAAAGAACCGTCGAAAACGGTATAACTAATATTATTAGGGATCTAAAAAACTACAACATAACCTTTAACGAGGGAATGATAAGTGAAACCGAAGAAATAGGTAACTATGGACCTTATATCCAAAGCAAAAGAAAAGAAATATATCAAACTTTCGCTAAAGAATTATTAAAAAAAGGTTTAGCATACCCTTGTTTTTGTACCGAAGAAGAGGTAAACGACGTTAGAGAAATCCAAAAAAGAAGAAAAGACCGCATTGGATACTATGGCGAATATGCTAAATATCGTAACTTTGACGAACAAGAAGCTATTAAAAAAATAAAAAACAACGAACCATATGTCGTTCGCTTTAAATCAATGGGTGATTACAATAAAAAAATCGAAATAAACGATGCTATCAAAGGTAAATTAACCTTTCCTGAAAACGATTTAGATATCGTTATCATTAAAAGTGATGGCCTACCAACTTACCATTTCGCTCATTTTGTCGATGATTACCTAATGCATACAACCCATATCATTAGAAGCGATGAATGGATATCATCATTACCAATCCATATTCAATTATTCAAAACATTTAATGTTAAACCACCAAAATATGCCCATTTATCACCACTTATGAAGATCGATGAAACAGGTAGCAAAAGAAAACTATCCAAAAGAAAAGATCCAGAAAGTGCTGTTAGTTACTACCATGAAAAAGGTATCCCTAAAGAAGCGGTTATTTTATATATTTTAACAGTCGCTAATTCAAACTTTGAAGCTTGGTACGATACCAATAAAGATGCATCAATCGATGATTTCAAATTTGATTTTAAAAAGGTAAGCAGTAGTGGTTCACTATTCGATTACGATAAACTATTAAATATCTCTAAAAATTATATTAGTAGATTAACCGCTAAAGAGGTATACGATGGCGTATTAGAATATGCTAAAGAATTTGACTTAGAATTTTATAATCTACTAACAAAATATAAAGATTATTCAATAAAGATCTTCAATATCGAAAGAGAACAAAAAAAGCCAAGAAAAGACTACGACAGCTATGGCAATATCAAAGATCAAGTCTTCTATATGTACGACGAACTATTTAGCGATGTTACCTATGATTTTGATGAAAAAATCAATAAAGAAGAAATCAAAAAAGTCTTAGATAGCTATATCGAAATTTACGACGAAAACGATGATAAAGATACTTGGTTTAGCAAAATGCAAAATATCGGTGATAACTTAGGTTATTGTTCTAACATAAAACAATATAAAGAAAATCCTGATAACTATAAAGGTAGTATCGCTGATATAAGTAATATCATAAGAGTCGCTGTTACTACTAGTCGTATGTCACCAGACTTATACGAAATACTAAAATTACTAGGTAAAGATAGAATAAAAGATCGTTTTAATAAAGCTATTCAAAAATTAGAAAACAAGTAGGCAAACTTGTTTTTTCATGTTATAATTAGCATATGTGTATTATAAATTAAGAAAAAGATGAGGAGTTAAAGAAATGAAAAAGATTAAATTCATAATTCCTATTTTAATTATAATCGTTTTAATAGGTATCTTATTTATTAATAAAAATAAGAAAATAGAACCATTTTATTTAGAAGATAATTACTATCTAAAGAGTGAATTAATCGATACTGATATAGATAATATAAATAGTTTAATAGATAAAAAAGAAAGCTTTGGTTTATTTATCTATCAACCAGATTGTATTACATCCGCTAATTTAGGAAATGTCATCGATCTTTTACAAAAGGACTATAAAGTAACCTTTTATCAAATACCATTTTCTGAAATTAAAAAAACTTTCATCAACGACTATGTTACTTATTATCCATCATTTGTTATTTATAAAGATGGTAAACTAGTCGATTATCTAGATGCTTCTAAAGATGAAGATACGGCTTATTTTAGTGATTACGATCGCTTTAAAACATGGTTCACAAGCTATATCAATTTAAAAGAAAAAAATGATGAGATAACAACTGAAATAGATCCACCAGATGTGACTAGTTCGGATACCAATATAGATGAAATAACCTTAGAAAGTGATCTATCCAAAGTAAAAGAAGATAAAGATATACCATACGATAATGGTAAAATTAATATTTATCTATTTTGGGGTGATGGTTGTCCACATTGCGCTAAATTAAAACAGTATTTAAGTAGTATTGAAAAAGAATACGGTAAATACTATAACTTACATACTTTTGAGGTTTTCTATAACGAGAATAATAATCGTTTATTTCAAGATTTCACTAAAGTATTAAACGATAATACTACCGGTGTACCATATACCGTTATTGGTCATGATGCTATTAAAGGTTATGCTGATGGAATGGAAAGTCGCTTTACCGATGCGATTATGAAAGAATATCAAGCTAAAGAACACTACGACGTTTATCAAGTAATTAAAAATAAATAACATTAAATCTTCGCTAAAGTATATATTTATAATATAAAAGGAGCGAAGAAAATGAATATCAGAATTCCTAAATATTCACTTAGTGAAGAACTTATAAATGCTATTAGTCATGGTATTGGTAGTGGTTTAAGTATTTGGTTACTTGTAATATTGATTATCAAAGCTAGTAATATTGGGTGGTTAGCAGTTACCTCAGTAACTTTATATGGTAGTAGTATGATAATGCTATATCTGATATCGTGTATATATCATAGTCTTAGCAAGAATGTTAAAGCTAAAGGTGTTTTTAGAATAATCGATCACTGTAATGTTTTCTTATTAGTTTATGGAACGATTATTCCCGTCTTTTTATTAGGTATCGGTGGCTTTAAAGGCTTTATTTCCTTTCTTATCATCACCATTATTATCATCGGTGGTATGATGCTATCGATTATCGCCATCGATAAATATCAAATTTTAGAGGTTTTATGCCATCTAACAGTCGGGTGGAGTGTCTTACTATATAAAGATGATATCATAAACAGTATGACTATTAACGGATTACTATTTATTATTCTAGGTGGTGCAATGTATACCTTAGGCGCTATATTATATGGTTTAGGCGTCAAAATAAAATACATGCACTCTGTTTTTCATATCCTATGTTTAATCGGTAGCTTATTTCACTTTATCGCTATATATATTTATCTTTTAGCATAATTATCTAAAATACTACTTTTTTTTAACAAAATATGTTACAATATTTATAGTATGAATAGTTAGAAAGGATGAAGAAATAATGAAAAAAAAGATTATAAAAAATATCCTAGTTTGTCTATTTATAACCTTAATTATAACAGGTTGTAACGAAAAAAAAGAAACAACAGTAACTGTAAATAAATTTGAAGAAGAATACGAAAAATTAAATGGAACGACCAACGATAGTGGTAAAAATTATATGGAAATTGATATTCCAACTGATAACTTAATGACCTATGCTACGATGGAAGATTTAAAAAATATCTTTGAAAACAAAGGTACAGGAGTTATCTATTTTGGATATCCTGAATGTCCATGGTGTCGTAATGCTGTTCCTAATTTAATTAAAGCGGCTAAAAAAACAGCATTAGATAAAATCTACTACTTAAATGTTCACGATATTCGTGATACTTATATCTACCAAGATGATAAACTAGTTAAAACCAAAGAGGGTACAGAAGATTACTATCAAATTTTAAAATGGTTGGATTCTATTTTAGATGAATACGTTATCAAAGATGGTGATAAAGAACATGCAACTGGTGAAAAGAGATTATATGTACCAACGGTCGTCTTTGTTAGAGATGGTACAATTGTCGGTTACCATGATGATACTGTACCTACTCAAGAAGATCCATATGTACCATTAACTGATGAAGAAAGTCAACAACTACAAGATAAATACGAAGAATTAATTCATAAAGTATTAAACGATCTATGTGATGAAGCTTGCTAATAAACTTAAGGGGATGATAAAATGTATGAACTAATTTTAGGAAGTATGTTGTTTATCCTAAGTTTAATAATAAAAAATAAAGTTATTGTTTTTATAACTTATTTTCTTTTAAGTTACAAACTATATATAAATTTAATTAAGAATTTTAAAGTCGATCATCAGTTATTGATCTTGCTCGCTACCTTAACCTCTTTTATTATCGGTGAAGATATAACAGCCTTATTTATGCTTTTGCTGTACCAAATTGGTATGGTTTTATACGATTATCAAATTAATGATATCGAAAGACAATATCAAAAGCGTTTAAATGTTAAAACAGTTCATCTAAAAAATAAAGATATCACTCCTAATAAAGTTAAAAAAGGGGATATTATAACTATTAAAGATGGTGAGGTCGTACCATTAGATGGAACGATCGTAAAAGGTAGTGCAAGTATCGATATGAAATTAATCGGTTTAGATAAAGCGATCAAAGTTGAAACTAATGACTATGTTTTATCAGGTTTAACCGTTATTGATGGTTCAATCGATATTAAAGTCGATAAAACGTTATCAGAAAGTACTAATAATAAAATATTAGAAATCGTTTTAAATTCTTTTAAAACCATAACTAAAAAAGAAAAATTAATAAGTAAACTAGTTAAAATAGCCACCTTTATCATTATCTTAATCGCTATGGTATTAATTATCGTACCCCTTGTTTTAAATTTAGATGTTAAAATATGGGTAAATAGAGCGATAATCTGTTTAATCATTTTCTGTCCTATTTCTTTAGTAACAACAGTTCATTTTGGTCATATTTATGGTATTAAAAGATTATATGAAAAAGGTATCTTAATAAATGGTAGTGATATATTAGAAAGTTTAACTAGTATTAAAACCATCATCTTTAATAAAACGGGAATTATAACTAAAGGAATATATAAGCTTGAAAAAGTAATACCATATAAAATATCTACTGATGAACTATTAAGCTATGCCGCTTATGGGGAAGCTAACTCCAATCATCCAATCGCTTTAGCCATTAAAAATAAATATGGTAAAAAAATTGATACCAAATACATTAAAGATTATAAAGAATTACCATCATTAGGAGTAAAGGCGAAAATCAATGGTGATAACTTAATTATCGGTAATAGCCAATTATTTGAAAAAGAAAAAATTGTCTATCCTAAAATAGAATTTACCTCATCCGCTATTTTAGTCGCTTTAAATAAGACGTATATCGGAACGATCGTCATCGGTGATAAAGTTAAAAACGAATGTTTAAATATCGCTAGTGAATTAAAAAAAATCAATCTAAAATCGGTTATGTTATCATCTGATGATGACGATATCGTTAAAAAAATTGGTAAAAAATTATCTTTCGATAGCGCTTATGGTAGTTTATTAAAAAAGCAAAAACTTAATAAAATTGAAACCTTAAAAGAAGATGGTAACGTCATCTTTATCGGTGATGTTAATACTGATATAGAATATTTACAAGCTAGTGATATTGGGGTATCACTAAATACGATCGATAAATTATGTAATATTGTCATTATGAATGATGATCCAACTAAAATAATCGATGCTTACAATATCGCTAAAATAACCAAAAAAAGGGTAAATGTCAGTATATATTTATCCCTAATTATCAAGATACTATCTCTTATATTAGGACTAATCGGTCTTATCCCAATTTCCGTTATCGTTTTAATTAATCTAATTATAACGGTATTATCACTACTAATCTATAAATTACCTAATTTTAATAAGTACTAGTATTACTAGTATTTTTAGTTGCAATTTAAGTGTTTTTATGTTATTATTTCTAAGGTGATTTATATGCATATACCTTCATTAAAAGAAGCTAAAGTAAGAAGCAAAAAATTAGTTAATATAAGTGAATATATTTTAAACCAAAATTTAAAAGAACTAGGTTTAGGTAAAAAATACTATATAAGAACCTATGGTTGTCAGATGAACGAACACGATAGTGAAAATATCAAAGCTCTATTAGAAAGTATGAGTTTTAAAGAAACAGATGAGATGGAAAAAGCTGATATCGTCTTACTTAATACCTGTGCCATTAGAGAAAACGCTCATAATAAAGTCTTTGGTTTTTTAGGACGTGTTAAACATTTAAAGGATGAAAATCCTAATCTTATAACTTGTATATGTGGTTGTATGGTTCAAGAAGAGTCTGTCGCTTTAGAAATAATGAACAAATATAAATGGGTAGATATTGTCTTTGGTACACATAATATCCATGAATTACCCGATATTTTAAATAGGTTAATTAAGAAACAAGAAAGACAGATCGAGGTATATAGTATCGAGGGTGACATCGTCGAAAAAAATCCATATAAACGGGATAGTCAGTATAAAGCTTGGGTAAATATCATGTACGGATGTGATAAGTTCTGTACCTATTGTATTGTGCCATATACTAGAGGTAAACAAAGGAGTAGAAAGAAAGAATATATTTTAAATGAAATAAAAGAGCTGATGAAAGATGGTTATAAAGAGGTAACTTTATTAGGACAAAATGTCAATGCTTATGGTAAAGATCTATACGATGATTACGATATGTCTAATCTATTAGAAGATACTGCCTTAACAGGTATCGAACGCGTTAGATTTGTCACTAGTCATCCATGGGATTTTAACGATAAAATGATTAGTATCATTAAAAAGTACCCTAACATAATGCCATATATCCATCTACCATTACAATCAGGATCCGATCGTATCTTAAAACTTATGGGTAGAAGATATACAAAAGAAGAGTATTTAAAACTATTTAATAAATTAAAAGAAGCTTTACCTTATTCATCGATTACAACCGATATTATCGTCGGTTTTCCTGGTGAAACAGAAAAAGATTTCAATGATACTTTAGACGTTGTCAATACTTGTAAATTTGATTCAGCCTTTACTTTTATCTTTTCACCTCGTGAGGGTACACCAGCTAGTAAGATGGAAGATAATGTTACAAAAGAAGAAAAAGAAGCTAGGTTAGAAACTTTAAATCAACTTGTCAATAAATATTCAAAACAAGCTAATATGAACTATTTGAATAAAGTTGTTCCTGTTTTAATCGAGGGATATTCTGATAAGGATGATAATAAATTAATGGGTTATACTGATACGATGAAACTTGTCAATGTTAAGGGTGATGAAAGCTCTATTGGTAAGATTGTAAATGTTAAAATAACCGACGTCAAAACGTGGAGTATGGATGGAGAAATCATCTAAGTGACTTGTTTTTAAGACTAAATTTTGGTATAATTAGTATCGAAAAGGTGATATGATGAAAATAACAAGTGTCGATATGACTATCAGTGCTGTAAGACGTAGTCAATATCCAACTGATAATAAACCAGAGTTTTTATTAGTCGGTAGATCTAATGTCGGTAAGAGCAGTTTTATAAATACATTAATAAATCGTAAAAATTATGCTAGAACGTCCGCTAATCCTGGTAAAACCCAAACGATCAATTTTTATCTAGTCAACGATAAATTTTACTTAGTTGATGCTCCAGGATACGGGTTCGCTAATTTAAGTAAAGCTAAAAGAAAAAAATTCGGTCTAATGATGGAAGACTATCTAACTAATCGTGAACAATTAAAACAAGTATTTATGTTAGTCGATTTCCGTCATCGACCAAGTGAAGACGATAAAATGATGTACGAGTTTTTAAAATATTACAAACTACCAGTTACGATTATCGCTACTAAGTCAGATAAAGTAAATATTACAAAACACCAAATTCAAAGAAATTTAATTTTAAACGACTTAGAATTAGGTGTCGGTGATGACTTTGTTGTCTTCTCTAATGTAAATAAAGAGGGAAAATCCGAAATTCACGATAAGATTGAAAGAATTATTTAGAGCATAAATAATTTTTTTTCATACATTAAAATAGGTGATAGAATGAAAATTATCTTTGATGATGACTATATTAAAATTTATGTTCCCAAAGAATATAAAAAAATAGATAGTGATAACTTTGAAGATATTTTAAAAAGTATCCTTTTAAAGTATAAGAAATTATACGATATAAGCTTAAGTGGTTTCTATACGGTCAACGTATATAGTGATAAAATATATGGATCGATAATCTATATGCATAAAGAAGATATCGATTATTACGATTATTACGATAATCAAATAGATATGAAGATAATCTATGAAGAAACCGAATTTTTATATCAGATCGATGATTATTTTTATTTTAATAACAAAGATTATTTAGATATATTATTCTTAGAGGGTAAAATGTATGGTAAAATAAATAGAGAGATACCTGTATCAGAACTTGCAAAATTAATGGAAATGACCAACATAATTAAAATATAACAATTGTAAAAAAATCTTTAATATGGTATATTATTATAAGAAAAGGTGATTAAATGAAAAAACCAACCGTAGCCTTAGTAGGTAGACCAAATGTCGGTAAGTCGACAATTTTTAATAAAATCATCGGTAAAAAGATGGCTATTATCGAAGATACCCCTGGTGTTACTAGAGATCGATTATACGGTAGCGCTAAATATGGAGACTATAACTTTTACTTAATCGATACTGGTGGTATTGAAAAAGGTAACAACGATTTCAATGAAGATATTAAATTACAAGCTATGATCGCTATTGAAGAAGCTGATAAAGTCGTTTTTGTTTTAGATGGTAAAGAGGGACTTACAAGCGATGACTTACTAGTTAGAGATCTACTTATAAAATCTGGTAAAGAGGTAATAGTGGCAATCAATAAGACCGATACTAGAGATTATAAAGACCATATCTACGATTTTTATGAATTAGGATTTGATAATTATATCGAATTAAGTGCTGAACAGAATGTTGGAATTACATCCTTACTAGAAAAAATAACCGAAGATTTTAAAGAGGTTAAAGAAGATGAAAGTGATGCTATTAAATTTTCGATTATCGGTAGGCCCAATGTCGGTAAAAGTAGTTTAGTAAACGCTATTTTAAATGAAGATAGAGTCATCGTATCCGATATCGCTGGTACGACTAGAGATAGTGTCGATCTACCATTTACTTATCATAACCAAAGTTTTCTAGCGATCGATACCGCTGGTATTAGAAAAAAAGGTAAAATAAGTGAGAAGATCGAAAAATATAGTTTACTACGTTCGATGCGAGCTATCGATCGATCTGACGTCTGTCTTTTAGTAATAAATGCTAGTGAGGGTATCGTCGAACATGATAAACATATAGCATCCTATGCTTTAGAAGCTGGTAAAAGTATTATTATCGTCGTTAACAAATGGGATTTAATCGAAGATAAAGATAAAGAGATGAAAAAGTTCACTGATTTAATTAGATCTGAATTCGCTTTTATTTCATATGCACCGATCGTCTTTTTATCAGCATTAACTAAAAAAAGAATTCATACACTTATGCCAGAGGTAATTAAGGTATATGAAAATAGCAAAAGAGAAATTAAAACGAGCCTAATCAACGACGTTATTAAAGATGCTTACGAATTAAATTTACCACCATCATATAAAGGTAAAAGACTTAAAATATACTTTGTAAATCAATCAGGTACGATGCCGATTAAATTTGATATTCAAGTTAATAGCAAAGGATTAATCCATTTCTCTTATGAAAGATATTTAGAAAATAAAATCAGAGAGAATTTTGATTTTGAGGGTGTACCTATTATATTAAATTTTAAAAATAAAGGTGAAAAAGAATTGTAAGGGTGATAATATGAATAAAGATAGTAAAGAGATTAAAAAATTTAATATAAATATTTTAGAATATGATGATTATAAAAAAACAAAAGAAAAAAGTAAAAAATTAAAGATCAAAGTAATATATAAATTAACTGGTTTTAAATTTTTTATATGTGATGATAAAGATAATCTATTATGTAAAGTTAAAAAGAAAATATTTGGTTTAAACGATAAATATATCATTTATAATCCTTACGATAGTGAAAAAGGTGATTTAACTTATCGTAGTGGTAGAGAAAATAAAGGTTACGATATATATTTATATAAAGGTAATAGTTTTTCTATCTTACAATCTAAATATAGTGATCATATCGATTATGAATTAGACAAGTTACCGATCTACTATAAAGGTGATGTCTTAGGTTCTAACTTTGAAATTATCAATAAAGAAACAAAAAAATTGATCGCTAAAGTAAGTTACTACTCACATGGTAGTAAAGGTATGGAATATAATATCGAGTTTAAAGATACGACCTATAATTTAGAGATTTTGCTTGGTATTATATGTACAAAATTGATACAAGTTATATAAATGTTAGAAAATTTCTAACTTTTTATATGTTAGATAATCATAGAAAAAATATCTTTTTTTTGATATACTAAATACAAGGGTGATATAATGGAAGACGTATTAAATAAAGTTTACGACTATGCTTTAGAAGATATCATGGGTGATAGCTTCGGTGAATATGCTAAAAGTATCATTCAAGATCGAGCTTTACCCGATGTAAGAGATGGCTTAAAACCCGTTCAAAGAAGAATACTATATTCGATGTTTAATGGTGGTAATACTTTTGATAAACCACACCGTAAATCAGCTCGTGCTGTCGGTGATATCATGGGTAAATACCATCCACATGGCGACTCTAGTATCTATGAAGCGATGGTCCGTATGAGCCAGTGGTGGAAACAGACGACACCTTATATCGATATGCACGGTAACAATGGTTCGATGGATGGCGATGGTGCAGCAGCTATGCGTTATACCGAAGCTCGTAACGAACTACTTAAAGATATTGATAAAAATACTGTCGTTTGGACTAATAACTTTGATGATACCGAATTAGAACCAACGGTTTTACCTGCTAAATTTCCCAACCTTTTAGTTAATGGTGCTAATGGTATCAGTGCTGGTTATGCTACTAATATTCCTCCCCATAATCTAGGTGAGGTCATCGATGCAACCATCAAAAGGATCGATAGTCCTAACTGTACTTTGGATACGATTTTAAATATCGTTAAAGGTCCTGACTTTCCAACTGGTGGTATCGCTAGTGGTAAAAAAGGTATCATCGATGCTTATAAAACCGGACGTGGTAAGATCGTCGTTCGTTCTAAGTATGAGTTTGTTAAAACCAAAAATAAAGAACAAATTGTCATCAGTGAAATACCTTTTGACGTTAATAAAGGAGCTCTAGCTAAAAAGATAGGGGAGATTATCATCGATAAAAAAATCGATGGTATGACTGAGGTTCGTGATGAATCAGGTCGTGATAATCCTGTTAGGATCGTCATCGATTTAAAGAAAGATGCTAATAAAGATTTAATCATCAATTATCTACTTAAAAATACCGAACTACAGATATCTTATAATTTTAATATGGTAGCGATCGTCAATCATAGACCGATGGAGTTAGGTATCTTACCGATTTTAGATGCTTATATCGCTCATCAAAAAGAGGTCGTAACTAAAAGAACGCAGTACGATCTAAATTTCGCTAAAGCGAGAATGCATATCGTCGAGGGTTTAATTAAAGCGTTATCGATTTTAGATGAGGTTATTAAAACGATACGAGCTAGTAAAAATAAAAGTGATGCTGTCGATAATTTAGTTAAAGAGTTCGCTTTTACTGAAAAACAAGCTGATGCGATTGTTAAGTTACAATTATATCGTTTAACTAATACTGATGTGACGGAGTTAGAAGCTGAGTTTAATAATTTAAAGATTATCATCGCTAGTTTAGAAGAGATATTAAACGATGAAAATAAACTTAAAAATGTTATGAAAGAAGAGCTTAAAAAGGTTAAAAAAGAGTATGCTCAACCAAGAAAGACTGTCATCGAAGATGAAATCGCTGAAATTAAAATCGACATGAAAGATATGATACCTAAAGAGGATGTCATCGTCGTTGTTACTAAGGAGGGATATGTAAAACGCGTATCTGTTCGTAGTTACGATAGTGATAATGATACTCAAGTTAAAGATGGTGATTATGTAATTGGTAAATACAAGATGAATACTTTGGATACTTTAATCTTGTTTACTGATTTAGGTAATTATCTATATATACCAGTTTTTGAATTACCGGATTTAAAATGGAAAGAACTTGGTAAACATGTAAGTAATATTATTCCGATAAAAGCTAGTGAAAACATTATCGCTAGTATGCCAGTTTATGATTTTAATACTAAAGATTATATAACGGTCTTTACTAAAAATGGTATGGTTAAACGAACTTTAATCAGTGATTTAAAACTTGTAAGGTATTCAAAACCTGTAACGATCATTAAATTAAAAGATGATGATTTAGTTATCAATGTTGATTACCATAATGATGAGCGTATTTTTATCACAACTAACAATGGCTATGGTTTAACTTATTTGACAGAAGAGGTACCAATAACGGGACCTAAGACAAGTGGTGTTAAGGCTATAAGTTTAAAAAATGATCATGTTGTAGGTGGTAGTGTCTATGGTAGTGATATGGAATATTTAACGGTTATTACTAATAAAAATACCGCTAAAAGAATAAAATTAACTGAGTTTGAAATGACTAGCCGAGCTAGAAAAGGAATTCAAATTGTAAGGGATGTTAAAACTAATCCATATCATATTTTAAAAACGTTTATTATCGGTTATAAGGAGATACTAGGTATTAAGACTAATTTAGAGATATTAAATATCAAATTAACGGAATTACCTATTGTCGATCGTTATTCATCAGGTACGTCCATTTGTAAAGATGATATTATCGATGCTTTTAATGTTGTAAATTTAGAAGAGAACACTGTAAAAAAACAGGTTGAAAAGGAAAATATTTCTTTAGAACAAGTAGATAGTAAGATCCTTACGATCGAAGACTTTTTAAACGATATTGAAAACAGTTAAAAATAATAGTAAAATATTGATAGAGAGGAATGATTTTATGTTAATAGATATACTGCAAATATTAGGTGGTTTTATCGTTGGAGCTATTGTTGGTTTCGTTGTGGCTAGAAAAGTTATTCAAAAATATATGAAACAAAATCCACCAATCAATGAACAGATGATTAGAGCGATGATGACTAGTATGGGAAGAACTCCTAGTCAAAAACAAGTTAATCAAACATTGAAACAGATGCAAAAATATATGAACTAATAAGTTCATTTTTTTATGTTGATTGATAAAACGGTCGATAAACGGTCGATTGAACGATTAGGTATTTAAAATAATAATTTTTGCAGTATAATAATATTAGAGGTGATACTATGCTAGAAAATGAAACTTTAAAACAGATGATTATAAAAAATAGCAATCTTTCATATGAAACATCAGTTTCAATCAATCAAAATTTAACTTTTAATTATATCAAAAGTGCTTTTAATGATATCAATATCGCTATTGACGATAGTAATATAAAAAATAATCTTCATTTAAAAAATGAACAAAACCAATATACCAATCTAGCATTACTTTTATCAGATCAAAATCCATTTACTATAAAAATCGCTACATATGAGTCTTTTGATAAAAATAACTTTTTAGATCGAAAAGAATTTGGTGGTTCTTTATTAGAAATTTACGATAAAACATTAGATTATTTAAAATTGAATTCAGCAATGTATGGATTAATAGATGATTCAATTAGAAAAGATATCGAAGAATATCCTGAATTTATCTTGCGTGAAATTATTTTAAATTCATTAATCCATAGAGATTATTCAGCAATGACCTCTAATATTATAAATATTTATAAAAATGAGGGTATTGAATTTATAAGTTATGGTTCGTTATATGGTAACATAACTATTGATGATGTTTTAGCAGGTTTATCTACATCGAGAAATCCATATTTACAATCTATTTTTATGCGATTAAAAAGAGTAGAGGCTATAGGCAGTGGCCTTAGAAGAGCTAATGCATATTATAAAAATAAGGATTTAAAATTTATTGTTGAAGCTTTACCATCCTCATTTATTGTTAAGCTTCCAAGGATAACTTTAGTAACTGAAAAAGAAAACGATGATACTAAAATTATAATCGATTATTTAAGTAAGCATGGAGAAATAACTAGAAAAGTAGCTGAACAATTAACTAATAAAGAAAAAACATCAGCAACGTTCATTTTAAATAAAATGGTTGATGATAATATGATTTATAAAATTGGTAATGGTCCAAATACAAAATATATTTTAAAATAGTTAGAAATACGATCATTTTTGAACCTAGTAATACTAGGTTTTTAATTTATATAAAATAATTATTTAAAAGTTGTTTTAATTAATAAAATTTTTTCCATAATAAAAATGGTGATAGATATGAAAATAAGATTAGGATATGTCTCAATCAGTAAGACAGTTGATTTAACACCATCGAGAAATGTTACTTATACTAATTATTTACAAAATCACGATTTGAATAAAATTGATGAAATAATTAAATCAAATTTAGAAGCTTTAAGTAAATTACTTGATTATAATATAAAAAACAATATCCATTTTTATCGTTTAACATCCACTCTTATTCCTTTAGCTACTAAAGATGACGTTGTTTTTGATTATATAAAACCATATAAAAAATTATATGATAAGTGTGCCTTAAAGATTGAAAATAACAATATGCGAGTCGATGTCCATCCTAGTGAATATGCTGTATTAAATAGTACTAAAAAAGAGGTAGTGACTAATACATTTGAAATTTTAAAGTACCATTATAATATTTTAGAAGCCTTAAAAATAAAAAATAAGGTTATTATTTTACATGTTGGTAGTAGTGTTCTTGGTAAACAAAATAGTATCAAAAGGTTTATCAATAATTTTAATAAGTTAGATGATAATATTAAAAAAACTATCGCTTTAGAAAATGATGATAAAATTTATAACGTTGATGACGTTTTAAATTTATGTAATACTTTATCTATTCCTTTTGTTTTGGATTATCATCATCATAT
Source organism: uncultured Bacilli bacterium (assembly GCA_947629265.1). GTDB lineage: Bacteria > Bacillota_I > Bacilli_A > RF39 > UBA660 > HGM10857. Next base: position 45,489 of record CANRCZ010000002.1, read on the forward strand.
ATGTAATCATGAAAATATCGATATTGATTTTGACAAAGTATTTAGTACTTGGAAAGATATTAATCCTAAAGTTCATTTTTCTTCACCTAAAAATAAAACAAAAAAGGACTTTAGGAGTCATCATGATTATATTAATAGTGATGATTTTATCGCTTTTTTGAATTTAATTAAAGATTATAATTATGATATTGATATTATGATTGAAGCTAAAGCTAAGGATGACGCATTATTTAGATTGGTTAGGGAATTAAAATATAAAACTGATTATAAGTTTATTGATGAAACAACTTTTATCATTTGAAAAAACGTGTTAATAATACACGTTTTTATATATCTTTTCTAATTAGTTCTTTAATTTCAAATTCATCGTTATCACTTACAAATAAAATTTTGTAACCACATATTTCAGCGATTTTTTCGATTGTTTCAAAATTGATATCTGTAAAACCTGTTTCATATCTTGAAAGAGTATTTTGTTTAACATTTATTTTATTTGCCATATCTGTTTGACTTAATCCTTTTTTCTTTCTCATGTATTTAATAGCTAAACCAATCATATATTTCCTCCATAATTAAATTATCCAATAAATGTATAAAAAATACTTTACTTATCCAATAATTGGATATATAATATAAATAGATAATATCCTATTATTGGATATTAAGAAAGGATAAGGTAGTAGAATGTTTAAAGAAAACGGAAGACTTATAATAGGTATATTTATTGGTGTTATTTTAATGGGAGGGGTTAGCTATGCTGTTAATAGTTTTACAAGTGAAAGTGTGAGTTATACTAGAAACGGTCAAACGATGAATGTAAAACAAGCATTAGATGACCTTATTGTTAAGGTTGATAAAAAGAGTGGTAACTTTAATATTGAACTTACAACAGAACAGACAGTGGTAAAAGATAAGACAGTAGATGCAATGACATATAAAACTATGATTAATAGTGTAATCGATAAAATGATATCTGCAATGGGATCAACAGCTAAAATGGCAGAATTAACAGCATTAAAAAATGCAACATCGTTAACATGGGCAAGTGAAAATACAACTATTGCGAGTGTAACGAATAATACAACCGTAAAAGGTGTTAAAGTAGGAACAACTAGAGTAATAGGGACAACATCTAATGGCAAACAGGTAATAGTACCAGTAAATGTTAAATCAGCATCATATTTAGCTGTTCAAGCTAATGTTGGAGACTACGTAGTGTATAATGCCGGAAAATGGGATTCATCAGCTAATAACCCAACTGAATATTATGCATTTGGAGAATATAAACAGGGACAAAGCAAAAATGCTAGTGTTGAATGGTGTAGCGATGAAAATAATAAAACGACATTAAAAGGTTGGCGTGTATTATCAAAAGATACGAATTCTAAAACAGTAACTATAATCCATGCCGGTCAACCGGAATGCTACCGGCATAATACATATACTTATAGTAATGCTGGTGATGAAAGTGTAGCTAGATTAAATTTGCGTGCTAAAAATCAATATTTGAATGCAACATATGCACAATCAGCCAGATCAATGACAAAAGCTGATTTAGATACTATTACTCCTGAAAGTAACACATTACGAAAAACAGGAGAGATGTATTGGTTGGCTAATGCAAACTCTGGTTACTTGTGGTACGTGACAACTTATGGTACTTTTGTCGATGGTTACTCAGGTACCTACTCATATGGTTTTCGACCTGTCATTGTTCTAAAACAAGGAATGCTAACAACAGGTAAAGTAAAAGATGAATTTAATCAAGATGCTTGGAGTTTAGTATTACCAAGCTAAAATAATTTAATTACAATTTAGGCCTTATTTTTCAACTTGTTTTTTGTAATTAAAACGTCTTGAAAATATAATATAATTATTGTATAATTAAGATGTAAAAATAAAGGAGAGGAAGATAAAAAAATGAAAGAAAAAATAAGGCTTGGGGGGGGGTTATTCAACCCTAAAAAATAAGGGATTTACGCTAATAGAGCTATTGGCAGTAATCGTTATATTAGCAATCATCGCAACGATAGCAGTGCCAATAGTATTAAACTTAATTGAACAATCAAGAAAAAATGCTTTTAAGGATAGTGTCTATGGCATTATGGAAGCAGCAGATCTATTCGTAGTATCAGAAAATTATAATCCTAATGATGAAATAGAATTTGTCTGCGATGGAGCATCTTGTTCTTTAGATGATGGTAGACAACTATCATTTAAAGGAGATGTACCTATAAGTGGAAGCATTCAAATAAAAGATAAAAATACTTTAGCATATTTTATAAAAAGTAATGAATATTGTGCTTTAGGTACAAAAGAAAATTTAGATGTAAATAAAGACTGTACCAAACTAGATTATACAAAAGCTGAAATAGAATTAAATTTAGTAAAGTCAACAACTAATAGTGTTATAGTATCATTTGAAGCGACAGATATCGAATCAGGTATATCTAATGTAGAGGTTAAATTAAATGATGATGTAAAAAATTTTGAATATGAAAAATCACCAATTGTAACCAGTGGTGAAGCTGGTATAGTATTTGATAAACTAGAAAGTAATAAAGAATACACAGTAACATTAACTGTAACAAATGGTAACTACTTAACTGAAACTAAAGATTTAAAAGTATCAACTAAAGAAATGAAAAATCCAGATTTAGTATCTATAAATGATCCAACAGAAGCTCAAGATGGATATTTTAAAACTCAAACGATAAAAATAACTTTTGATAAAGAAAATGTATCAGAAACAACCAAACATTATGTAAAGACAACTAAAGAGGGTACAAGTAGTATAGGGGTTACAAAGAGATGTGGTAATATTGATGATACAGATACACCAGATGTTAATAAATGTGAAACTATAAATAGTACAACAACATTAGCAGCAAATGTATGGTATGAAATTGATGGTGATTTAGATGTTAAATATGATAAGACAGATAAAACCACAGATAAAAATTTATATGCAATAACATACGATGGAACAAATTATAGTAATTCATCAACATATACCTTATCTAAAATAGATGGAACAAAACCAACATTAGAAATGAAAGAAATAATATCTAAAACAGATAAGTTATCAATAGGATATACCGCAACTGATGATGAATCAGGAATAGAAACAAGAACATGTAAATATGGAACAACTCAAAGTAATTTAGATAAAGAAGGAGCAATAACTGATACCAATTGTGGCCTTACAAAATTAAATCCAAAAACAACATATTACTATAAAATATGTGTAACTGATAAAGTAGGTAATGAAGAGGTATGTAAAGAAGGACATACAGATACACAAGCATTTATTAATCCAAAACTAGATTCAGTTATAAGCCCTACAACAGCAGTAAGTGGCTTTGTGAAGACACAAAGTATAACAGCAACATTTAACAATGCAAATATAGAAAATCCAAATCATTATATAAAAACAACAAGAGAAGGAACAGCAAGCGATAATGTAACAGAAAGTTGTGGAAGCGAGGACAATCCAGGTAATTGTACAAGTATTACAGGAACAACAACATTAAGTGCAAATACATGGTATAAAGTAAATGGAACTACAATTACGGTAAAATATGATAAAGCTAGTACAGCAACTGGAGATACTTTAACAGCCATAACCTATGATGGAACAAACTATAGTGGAGTAGCAACATATACATTATCAAAGATAGATGCAACAAATCCAACATTTACAATGAATACAGCAACTTCAACAACAAATAGTATAAGTATACCATATACAGCATCAGATAGTGAAACAGGAGTAAATGTAACATGTAAATATGGAACAACAAATGGAAACTATGGAACTAGTGGATCATTAGCAAATAATACATGTACATTATCAGGCTTAAAAGCAGGAACAACATATTACTATCAAATGTGTGCTAGTGATGGAGTAGGAAATGAAGCAACATGTCAAACAAGTAGTTTTGCAACTAAATCAATAACAGCACCAAGTATAACATTAACAACAAATACAGCAGGGACAGTAGCAAATTACGCATTAAAACAAGTGGCAGCAGTAACATTTAATAAAACTAATGTAACAAGCCCAACATATTATATAAAAACAACGAAAACAGGAACAAGTAGTTTGGGTGTAACACAAAGTTGTGGAAATGGAACTACACCAGGAACTTGTAGTAATGTAACAAGTACAACAACATTAAGTGCAAATCTATGGTACAAAGTAAGTGGAAATGTTAATGTAACATATAGCACACCAAGTACAGCAACAGGAACACTATCAGCCATAACATACGATGGAACAAATTATAGTACAGCAGCAAGTCAAGCTATAAGTATGATAGAGCAATCTGCAACAAGTATATCATTAAATAAAACAAGTGCAACAATAAAAGAAGGAGAGACAACAACATTAACAGCAACAATATCACCAACTACAACAACAAATAAGAATGTAACGTGGTCGACGAATAATGCTAATGTAGCAACAGTATCAGGAGGAACAGTAACAGGAAAAGGAGTAGGAACAGCTACGATAACAGCAAAGACAGCAAATAATCAAAGTACAACAGCAACAATAACAGTACAACCCAAAGGTGAATTATTATATGGTAAAGTATCTGTTGGAGATTACGTAGCCTATGATGCTGGAAAATGGGGTGCTGCTACTGATATACCAACATATTCAAGTTCCGTGAAATTTGGAGGAAATGCAGCAAATACAAATAAAGGAATGAGTGCAAAATGTTATAATTCTACAACATTAAACGGATGGCGTGTACTTAAAAAAGAAAATAATCAAGTAACAATAGTCCACGCTGGCCAACCCGAATGTCATTTTCATTATTATTCTGAAATGAACGCTATAACTTTATTAAATAACAGAGCAAAACAATACATGGATTCAACATATGCCGAATCAGCTCATGCTATGACTAGAGATGAAGCCAAAGCAATTACTGGTGATGAGCGTAGTACTGATAACGACTTACGAGACATTGGAGCGTTTTATTGGCTAGCTAGTATTTCTAGCGAGAGTGTCGGCATGGGCTACGATAACCTTTACCTATTTTACGTTAACGGCGCTGGCGGCATCAACGAATACGGCAATGGCGTCAATGAAGCGTACGGTTTCCGTCCTGTAGTAGTCTTAAAATCTAATGTCTTAACCTCAGGACAAACAACAGATCAATTTGGAAATGCTAAATCTTGGACTTTAGTAGGATTAAAATAATAACGAAGAAACTCTAAAATTATTTGGGGTTTTTTTGTTTTATATCAAAAATATAAATGTCGAAAATTGTCGTACAATTTTTGATACAAATTTTTTCTAAAAAAAAGGAAATGAAAAAGTTTTGTCGTATCATATAAGTAGGGAGGGAAAAATGAAAAGGTACGCATTTGAAAAACAAGATGGTATAAAAGATTGTGGTGTAGCATGTTTAAAAATGATTATAAGATATCATAAAGGCTACGTTGGTACAGAACTATTAAGAGATATGACTAAAACCGACAAAAATGGTGTAACGGCTTTCCACTTAGTAAATACATTAAATAAACTAGGTTTTAAATCTAGAGGTTTGAAAGTATCAATTGATAATATCAAAACCTTACCAGCCATAGCTCATGTCACTATCGATAACACTTATAATCATTATGTCGTTATATACAATATCAATAAACAAAAAGAAGAAATCCTAATAGCGGATCCAGCTAAAAGAATAATGAAAATGTCTTTTCAAAAGTTTAATGAAATATATAATAACATTATTATCGAAGCTATTCCATATAAAAAAATACCCGTTATCAAAGATTATTCAATCTCAAAATTCATTCTAAATTTAATAAAAAATGAGAAAAAAATAATATGTATAATTCTAATAATGTCACTAATTACAACGGTATTATCGATTATATCATCTTTCTATGTACAGCTATTACTAAATAATTTGAATCGAAAAATAATTATTCTCTTCTTTTTCATGAGTATATTGTTACTTATATTAGAATATATAAAAAACAATATCTTAATTAAATTAGATAGTAAGCTTGATCGTAAACTGACGATGAGTACCTACCAAAACATTATAAACCTCCCTTATCAATATTTTAAGAACCGAACAACCGGAGAAATAATAACTCGCTTAAATGACTTAAAAAGTGTCAAAAATACAATAAATAGAGTAATTATTACGATCTTTATCGATGGTATCCTAGTCTTTTTATCAAGTATCATTTTAATCAAAATAAATGTAGTGCTATTCTTAATAGCAGTAACGATTTTGATTATGTATATACTGATAACAATCATATTTAATAATAAATTTAAATACGAAATAAACGATATAAAAGAAAAAAACGAATATCTAAATAGTAACCTAATCGAAAGTATCGATGGTATTGAAACAATAAAAGGACTAAACCTCCAACCAGAATTTTTAAATAAAGTTGAAAAAATATATACAGATTATATGAAAGAAAGTATAACCCTAGATAAAAAAATAAATATTCAATTTACCTTAAAAGAAATGGTCAACACTATCGGTAACATGATTATTCTATGTGTAGGTGTATGGTTTATTCAAAAGAAGATAATGGATTTCGGTAGTCTATTCACTTTCCTGACTTTAGTAGCTTACTTTTTAAATCCAATTAGAAATATTATCGACTTAAATATCGATATCACTGAATCAATCAGTGCTATAAAAAGAATCTTAGAACTAGATTACTACCAAAATGATCCTGGTAAAATAAACATTGATGAAATAAACAATATCGAAATAAAAAAACTATCTTATTCCTATAACGACTACAATTATATATTAAAAGATATCAATTTAAAAATATCTAAAGGTGAACATATTATGGTAGTTGGTACAAGTGGTAGTGGTAAATCTAGTTTACTAAAAATAATTAATAATTACTATGAAACCAAAAAACAAGTTTATATAAATGATAACGAAATAAACCAATTAAAAAATATACCAATTAATTACATATCCCAAAACGAAATTTTATTTACTGACACTTTATTCAATAATTTAAAACTTAATCGTCAAATAGATAAAAACACTATTGAAAAAATATACAAAGAGTACGAAATCGATAAAATAATTCCTTTAAACGGATTAATCGAAGAAAATGGTTTTAACATATCCGGTGGTGAAAAACAAAGAATTGTACTCGCTAGAACATTATTAAATCAACCTAAGTTTTTAATTATCGACGAAGCCTTAAATCAAGTAGATATCAACATGGAAAGAAAAATATTAAAACAAATACTAAAAATCAAAAATTTGACTTTAATATACGTATCACATCGTAATAACAACGTCGATCTATTTGATAGAGTTATTAAAATCGAAGACGGGTTCTTAAAAGAAGATATCAGAAAGGAATGATAAAATGAAAATCATAAGATTAATCTTAAAAATAATGCTATTATTTGTTTAAACTAAAAACTAACTAAGAAAGGAGATATTTATGGAATTAAATCAAAATGAATTATTAACAATCAATGGTGGTGTCAATTGGAAAATCGTCGGAGGTATCGTCGTAACTTTAATAAGCTTTATCTCTGGAGTAGTAGATGGTTTTACTCATCCTAAAGCTTGTAGTTTGAAAGGAAAGAAATCATGGGTATAGAAAAGAGTGAATTACTAAATATAAAAGGAGGCATTAAAATAACTGCTGCCTTATTAACAAGTATTTATAAATGCCTAAACTACGTAAGCGAACTAGGAAAAAGCATTGGCTCAACCATCAGACGTATTCAAACTAATAGAATGTGTTAAAATAAAAGCTTAATGCTTTTATTTTTGTTTGGAAATTGGTATAATATCATTGGGGGATAGATTATGGAAGAACTAGAAAATTTATTAAACGAATTAGAAGAAAATATTGAAGCATTACAAGAACAACAAGAAAATTTAGATAATAACGTAAACAAAGGTAATATCTTAAAAGAATTAGACGAAATAATGGGTGATATCGAAAATAAAACCTTATAGTTTAAAAAACAATTAAACGGTAGTTGTTAAATCACTAAACTATGTAGTATAATTTATTAGATGGGAGAGATTTCATGATAGAGAGATTAAAAAGTATTGAAGAAAAATACAACAGCTTAACTTTAGAACTTACCAAAGAAGAGGTTCTTTCCAACGTCAAAGAAACACTTAGATTAACCAAAGAACAAGCTAGCTTAAAAGATGCTTACGAAGCTTATCAAGAATATAAAAAAATCGAAAGTGGAATAAACGATGCTTCAGAACTTTTAAAAGATCCTGAAATGGGTGAAATGGCTAAAGAAGAATTAGAAGATTTAAAACAAAAAAAAGAAGAACTAGAAAAGAAGCTAGAAATTTTATTGTTACCTAAAGATCCTAACGATTTAAAAAATGTTATCGTTGAAATAAGAGGTGCCGCTGGTGGTGATGAAGCTAATATCTTCGCTGGTGATCTATATCGTATGTATTTTAAATATGCTGAAAAACAAGGATGGAGTATCGAGGTATTAAACGAAGAACCTAGCGAAGCTGGTGGATATTCCCAAATTGAATTCATGGTCAAAGGTGATAACGTTTACTCTAAATTGAAATACGAAAGTGGCGCACACCGTGTTCAAAGAGTACCAGCTACGGAAACGCAAGGACGTGTTCATACCTCAACAGCAACTGTTTTAGTTATGCCAGAAGCTGAAGAGTTAGATTTTGAACTCGATATGAACGAGGTTAGAATTGATATAACAAGGAGTAGTGGCTGTGGTGGTCAAGGTGTCAATACAACCGACTCAGCTGTCCGTTTAACACATATTCCAACTGGTATTGTCGTTTATTCACAAACCGAAAGATCACAAATTAAAAATAAAGAAAAAGCTATAAAGATATTAAAGACAAGACTATATGATTTAAAAGAACAAGAAAGAGAAAAAGAACTAGGTGCTGAAAGAAAGAACAAAATCGGAACTGGTGATCGTTCTGAAAAGATAAGAACTTATAATTATAGTCAAAATAGAGTAACAGATCACCGTATCGGTTTTACTTTAAAACAACTTGATAGAGTAATGGAGGGGGCACTTGATGAAATAATTGAAGCCCTTATTACAGAAGATCAAAATCGCAAACTTAAAGGTGAAGCTTAAATAATGACCGATATTGATTATTTAAAAAAATACTATGATGGTGATATATCTTCCGCTATCAAACGTTTAAATGATGGTGAAGCTGTTCAATATATAGTAGGTAATGTCGATTTTTGTGGTAATAAAATAAAAGTTAATAAAAATGTTTTGATACCTCGTTTTGAAACAGAAGAACTAGTTATGAAGACATACGAATATATCAAACAATTATTTAGTGATAAAGGAAAAATTCTCGACTTAGCAACTGGTAGTGGTTGTATAGCGATAACTTTAAAAAAATTATTACCTAATTATCAAGTTACTGCTTCTGATATTTCACCTGAGGCCTTACAGGTAGCTAAAGAAAATGCTGATGGTTTGGATATTGCTTTTTTTGAGGGTGACATGTTAGAACCGATCACTGATAAGTATGATATTATCATATCCAATCCACCTTATTTAACCCCTGATGATGATATTATGGATATTGTTATTAGTAATGAACCTCATTTAGCATTATTCGCTTCTAATAATGGGTTATATTATTATGAAAAGATACTTAAAAATATAAAAAAATATCTAAATAAAAAAAGCCTTATAGCTTTTGAAATAGGTGAAAATCAAGCTGAAGAAATATCAAAATATATAGAAAAGTATCTACCTAATGCTACATATAAAATCGAAAATGATATGCAAAATCGCAATCGCTTCATTTTTATTTTTAACAATTAAAAAATCACGAACGTGATTTTTTTTCAATAGTAATTATTAAATCTTCACCTTTAGCTACCTCTAAAAATTTATCTAAAGACATTTTATTTCTACCTAATTCATAACTTTGAACTGTGTCCTTGCTTCTATTTATCTTTTTAGCGAAATCAGCTTGTGTCATTTCTGACCATTCACGTATTATTTTCAGTATTTCCTTTGGTTCGTAATTGTTAGCTATTATTTTCATATTAACTCCTTTAAATAATTGTATTAAAAATATATTTACATGTTCTAAAATACGTATTGACAATACGCAAATGTTATAGTAGAATATAATTGTAAGATACGTATTATTAATACGTTATAATAGGAGGCAGTTATAAATGAAATTGATTAAAAATTTATTGAAACAAAAACTAGGTGTGACCTTTGGATTAGTAGTTGGTGTCATGTTGATGGGTGGTGTAAGTAAAGGACTTGACCAATATAATAGTACTGGGGTCAGCTATACTAAAAGTGATGGAACAGTAGTTTCGGTAAAAGATGCTTTAGATGAATTGATAACTAAATCGTCTAAAGTTGATACATTAGAAAAACAGGTAGCTGATTATAAAAAAGTGATTTTTAACTTATATGATAAAGTAGCTGTAGGAGATTACGTAGCGTATGATGCTGGAACATGGGATTCATCAGTACCAGATAAACCAATAGAACAAGGAAAGTTCGGTGGATATAGTCAAGGACAAAGTAAAAATTCTAGTGTAGAATGGTGTTGGAAAAGTGATTATAAAACAACATTAAACGGATGGCGTGTACTTAAAAAAGATGGTGGAAAAGTTTACCTAGTTCACGCTGGCCAACCTGAATGTTATTATCATGCGGGTAGTAGATATATTGACGCCAGTGAAAAAGCCTTAAACGAAAGAGCACAAAGTACTTACTTAAATACAACATATGCAGACTCAGCACATGCTATGAATTATCAAGAAGCATATGATATTGATAAAACTGAACCTATGGTTGCTACCAATAATGATTTACAAAAAACTGGAGATTATTATTATCTGGCTGCTGACTTTACTGGCAGCATCTGGAGCGTGGAAAATGACGGCAGCATGTGGTCCAACAACATCGCCTCGCGAGGTTTTCGTCCCGTCATCGTCCTAAAAGCAAGCGTTCAAACTACAGGTAAAGTACACGATGAATTTGGACAAGAAGCTTGGAACTTAATATTACCACCTCAATAAAATATTATAACGCAAACTGTTTTAAACAGTTTTTCTTTTTCATAAAATATCCATTATTATAATAAAATTATATAGGTGATACTGTGGATTTTATAAAAAATTTTAAAGATATAATTTTAGATACAGAATTTAAAATAACCGCATTTCTCGATAAAGTTGATATCATAAACTACGATTCAATAGGTCACTTTGATAACAATAAAGTAATCATAAGACATAAAAACGGTGAGGTAATAATAAAAGGTAAAAATTTAGTTGTTTCAAAATTAATGAATGATGAGGTTTTAGTAAGAGGTAAAATTGAAAATATAGAACTAAGGTGATAAAGTGCATTTAAAATCAGTTATAAAAATTCGTATAACCGGTAAAAATACAAATCGCTTTCTAAGAAAAATTATAAACAAAAAAATCGAAATACTAGAAATAAACGAAATAGACTATAAAACCATCGACATAAAAATATACGATAAAGATTACGACGAAATAATAAAACTAAAAACTATCTACGAGGTAGAAATAATCGACACCTATGGATATAAAAAACTAAAAAAAATAATCAAACTAAATAAATACCTAATCATCTTTATCATCATCGGTTTTATTATTTTATTATTTTTAACCAATACCATCTTCGAGGTCGAGGTCATCCATAACGATAAAGAAATAAGAAAAATTCTAACCCAAGAATTAGATAAATACGGTATCAAGAAATTTAACATGGTTAAAAATTACCATCAAATCGAAAAAATAAAAGAAAATATTTTAAAAGATTATAAAGATAAAATAGAATGGTTAGAAATCGAAAGAATTGGAACTAAATACGTAGTTAGAGTCGAAGAACGTATACTAAATTCCAAAAAAGAAAAAACCGAACTAAGACATGTCGTCGCTAAAAAGAATGCCATCATCAAAGACGTCTATGCCGAAAGTGGTGACGTCTTAAAAAGAAAAAACGACTACGTAAAAAAAGGTGACATAATTATAAGTGGGACAATATCCCTAAACGAAGATGTTAAATCATCATTACCCGCTAAAGGAGTCGTATATGGTGAGGTGTGGTATAACGTCAAAGTTGAAATGCCATACTATAACTATGAAAAAATAAAAACCGGTAAAAAAAATAACGTTATCACCTTAAAAATACTTAATCACCGGTTTGAACTTTTCAACTTTCATAAATATAAAACCAAAGATATTAAATCTAAAACCCTACTTAAAAGTAACCTAATTCCTATCAGTTTAAATAAAGAATTCCAAGAAGAAACCGTCGTAAGTGAAAAAGTTTATCTAAAAGAAGAAGCTATATCACAGACTGAAAAAAAAGCTAAAGAAGAAATTCAAAAAAAATTAGATGAAAAAGAAAAAATAATTAGTATAAAAAAATTGCATGTTAGCGAAAATAATAGTAAAATAATAGTAGATTACTTTGTAACTGTATATAAAAATATAACAGACTATAAAAGTATCAGTATGGAGGAATTAGATGTACGAAATAGTGAACCAAACCAATGAAAAAATCGACGAATTAACTATAGTTGACTCACTAGTTCAACAAGTAGTTAAAAAATTTGATCTACAAAATTCAGAATTCAATATTATCCTAGTCGATAACGAATACATTCATAAACTAAATAAAGAATATCGCAATATCGATCGAGAAACCGACGTCATAACCTTTGCCTTAGAAGACGATAAAGACGTATGCTTAGATCATCGGATATTGGGTGATATATATATATCAATAGATAAAGCCCATAGTCAATCCTTAGAATACGGTCATAGTTTCCTAAGAGAATTATCATTTTTAACCGTCCATGGTATGTTACACTTATTAGGTTACGACCATATGACTAAAGAAGACGAAGCGGTAATGTTTAAACTACAAGATGAAATATTAGAAAGTGTTGGTATAAATAGATGAACGAAAAATTAGAAAAATTATTAAATAATGCTTATAGTCCATACTATAACTTTAAAGTGGCAGCAATCATAATAACGAACGATTTAAAAGAATTCGGTGGTGTCAACGTCGAAAACGCTAATGGAACAAGTATCTGTGCCGAGAGAAATGCAATCGCTAATGCAGTTGCAAACGGATATAAAAAAGGTGACTTTAAAGAACTACATATCATGTTAGAAAAAGGATTAGGAACACCTTGCTTTGCCTGTCGACAAGTTATTCTAGAATTTATGGAACAAGACGCTAAGATCATCTGTCACGATAAACTAGGTAACATTAAAGAATATACCGTCAAACAACTTTGTCCATATCCATTCAGCGAGGAAAACCTATGAGAAGCGGTTTCGTAGCCTTAGTAGGTCGACCAAACGTCGGTAAATCGACCTTGATGAATAGCATCATCGGTAAAAAAATCGCTATTACATCCAATAAACCCCAAACGACAAGAAACACTATCCAAGGTATCTATAATGAACCTGATACCCAAATCGTTTTTGTCGATACTCCTGGTATCCATAAACCTAACCATAAACTAGGTAGCTACCTAAATAAACAAGCTTACTCATCAACCTACGACGTCGATATAATATTGTGGCTAGTCGACATCAGCGAAGAACTAGGTAGAGGAGACATGTTCGTCTTAGACAAAATCAAAGAAGCTAAAAAACCCGTCATTCTCGTTTTAAATAAAATCGATAAAATAAATAAAGAAACCATCCTAGAAAAAATCGCTCAATTTAAAGATCTATATAACTTTGAAGAAATTATCCCGCTTTCAGCTATGAAAAAAGATAATACCGATACCTTAATCAGTGTCATTAAAAAATACCTAAAAGACGATATCAAATACTATGACGATAACACCTTATCCAATAAACCTCTTACCTTTATGATAAGCGAAATAGTAAGAGAAAAAGTCTTCAATCTAACCAAACAAGAGGTACCACACTCCTTAACCTGTATCGTCGAAGACTTAAAAACTAAAAAAAACGTATGTCATATCAACGTGGCAATCATCGTCGATCGCGAATCCTTAAAACGTATTATCATCGGTAAAGGTGGTAGTATGATAAAAGAAATCGGTTCCAAAGCTAGAGTAGAATTAGAAGCATTTCTAGATAAAAAAGTATATTTAGAACTGTATGTCAAAGTCGTAAAAAAATGGCGTGATAAAGATAGATACTTACAAGAATTTGGTTTTAACGATTTTGATGAATAAAAATTATAAAATAGTCCCAATATAAAATAGGTGATGAAAATGAAAAAAGAACTACTATGGGATTTATTTAAAAATACTGGAAAAATAGAATACTACATGAAATTTAAACAAGAGAAAGAAGATGACTAGATGAAAAAAGTAAAAGTTGGTGAAAGATATCGCCATTTTAAAGGGATGATCGTTAAAGTAATCGCTTTAGCGAAACATTCAGAAAGCCTAGAAGATATGGTTATCTATGTCCACGAAGAAGATGGACAAACTTGGGCTAGACCACTTGAATCTTTCATATCCAAAGTTGATAAAGAAAAATATCCTGATATCGAACAGGAGTACCGTTTTACTAAAATATGATTGAAAAAGTAGAAGGTATTATCTTAAACGAACGAGCTTTTTTAGAAAACTCCAAAATCATCAATATCATAACGAAAGAATATGGTATCATTGGCGTTATCGCTAAAGGAGCTAGAACATTAAAAAGTGACTTAAGGAGTGTTACATCGAAACTTACTTATGGAACCTTTAATATCTATTACAAAAAAGATAAATTATCAACTTTAAAAAGTGTCGATATAATAAACAACTTTAAAGAAATTAAAACCTCACTAGATAAAATAAGCTATGCTACCTTTATCTTAGATCTAACCGAACAAGTAATGAAACATACTAACAACCTAGAAATATACGATCTACTAGTAAGTGCCTTAACTAAAATAAACGAAAACTATGATCCGATGGTCATCATGAATATTTTAGAACTAAAATACCTAGAATATTTAGGGGTCATGCCCGTTTTAGATAACTGTAGTATATGTGGTAGTAAAAAAGCTATTGCTACCTTATCAGCTAGTAAAGGTGGTTACGTTTGTCATAACTGTCTAACAAACGAAAAAATTGTCAGTGAAAAGACGATCAAACTGATTAAAATGTTTTACTATGTCGATATATCTAAAATAGAGAAGACCGATATTAAAGAAGATATCAAAAAAGAAATCAATAGTTTCTTAGATGAGTACTATGATTCATATACAGGCTTATATTTAAAAAGCAAAATGTTTTTACAAAACCTAAATAGAAATATTTATAATTAAACATGTTAACCATGTTTTTTTTATAAACTTTACAAAAAACGATAATTATTGTACAATTATAAAGTAGTTTAAATAAAAAATGTAACCTATTATTAGGTCACAATTTAATTAAATTGTGTTTTTTTTAAATCTTATAGATAAACATAATTATTGATTTTTATAATTAAACAAGATAATATTATATTGTTTTAATATCTTAAAGGAGTGATTTACTTTGATAATAAATGAACTAGAAAAAGTATTAAGTAACGTCTTCGATGAGTTAGATTACCATATCGATAATGTAAAAGTAATCAAATCTAATCGTTTAGATCTATGTGATTATCAATGTGATGATATTTTTAAATTAGCGAAAACCTACCATGATAATCCTATCAATATTGGTGAAAAAATTATCAATAAAATTAAAACCATCGAAAATAGTGATTACTACTTTAAAGAAATAACCTTTGTTAAACCAGGTTTTATCAATATAAAAGTAGGTAATCAACTATTAAACGACGTCTTAAGAAAGATGCACGATTTAGATAAATTTGGAATTGGTAACCCTGATAAAGTTAATACTTTTATCCTAGATTACGGTGGACCTAATATCGCTAAACCATTACACGTAGGTCACTTAAGACCAGCTATCATCGGTGAAGCGATGAAAAGAATAATATCATACTTAGGTCATAAGACGATCGCTGACGTTCATCTAGGTGACTATGGCTTACAAATAGGACAAGTTATCTATGGTATTATGGCTGATAAAAAAGATATCGATCTAATAACACTAGATTATTTAAAAGAAACATATCCTAAGATCAGCAAACTATGTAAAGAGGATAGTGATATCTTAAATAGCTGTGCTGAAATAACTAAAAAGTTACAAGATGGCGATGAATACTATCATAAACTATGGAAAAAAATATGTGAAATTTCAATTAGTGACACAAAAAGACTTTATGATTACTTAGACGTTCACTTTGATCTATGGAAAGGGGAAAGTGATTCTTATCCTTATATTGATGAGTTACTAGATTTTTTAAAACCATATACGACAGTTAGTGATGGGGCTAAAGTTATCGATATTAAAAAAGATGATGATAATAAAAATATGCCACCATTAATCTTACAAAAATCTAATGGAGCTTATCTATATGCTACGACCGATTTAGCAACTATTTTAGAAAGAAAAAAAGATTTTAATCCCGATTATATTATCTATTTTACAGATTTAAGACAATCACTACATTTTGAACAGGTATTTAGAGTATGTGAAAAGTGTCATTTAATCGATGCTAAATTAGAACATGTTGGTTTTGGTACTATCAATGGGCCAGATGGTAAACCATTTAAAACGCGAAATGGTGATATGTTGTCGTTAGATGAATTAATTCAGGATGTGACCAATTCTTTTAAAGAGTTAAAAGATAGCAACAAAGATATGGATTTAAAAGATATTAATATAATCGTCAATGCCATTATTAAGTACGCTGATTTACAGAACAATCGGAGTAGGGACTATATTTTCGATATCAATAAATTTTCCAGTGTAGTAGGTAAGACAGGTCCTTATATTTTATATACTTATTTAAGAATTAACAAAATTTTAAATGAAGAAAAAGAAAGTAATTATTTATCCAACAATATTTATAATCAAGATGACTTAAATTTAAGAATAAAATTAACTGATTTAAAAGAAGCATTAGTCGAATCTTTTAATACACGTCAACCTAATTATCTAGCTGATTATATTTACGATGTATGTGTATGTTTGAACACATTCTATCAAAGTAATCACATTCATAACTTGGAAGATGAGGTTAAAAAAAGTGACTATTTATATGTTTTAAATCTAGCGAATAAAGTTATTAAAGAAATGTTACATTTGTTGATTATCGATATACCAAGTGAAATGTAAAAAAGCCTAACTGGCTTTTTCTTTATATTCATTAACGATATTGTTTAATTCGACCATCGTCTGATCGATTTGACTGATATTTTTAGAGTATTTGAATAATTGGTTAGTAACCTCTTTAGGTATCGTATTAGAGAATTTGTATTGGATCTTATGATCGATACTAGCCCAGAAATCCATCGCTAGGGTTCTAATTTGAATTTCACATTTGATATCTTTAGTTCCATTAGCGGTAGGAACAGGGAACGTTACGATAAGATGGTAGCTTCTATATCCCGTCGCTTTAGGATTTTTAATGTAATCTTTTTCTTTGATGATAGAGATATTTTTATCGTTTTTAATGATATCGATTATTAGTGGTATATCTGTTATAAAGGCACATATTATTCTAATACCTACAACGTCGTATATGTATTCGATAATGTTGTAACAATTTATTTCATAATTTTTATTTTTTAATTTTTGAAAGATACTTTCTTTTGATTTAATTCTTGTTTTAACATGTTCAACGGGATTGTATCCTGTTTTTATTTTATTTTCATATATTAATGTATCAAGTTCTGTTTCTAGTAGCCTTAATGCTGACTTGTAATAGAACATCATATTTTCATATTTTTCGTCATCTATTTTCATGTGATTATCATTCCTCTCATGTGCTCATAAATTATACATTATCTTTGTTAAAAAGTCAAATTTTGTTTTTATTTTTTTAAATATGTGGTATAATTTAGTTATGCTAGAATAGCTCAGTCGGTAGAGCAACTGTCTCGTAATCAGTAGGTCGCGGGTTCGATTCCTGTTTCTAGCACCAGTAAGCAATTTGTTCAAACTTTTATAGTTTAGGACTTAAATATATAAGTATCAATTTCTAAAGAGGTTGGTATTTTTTTAGTGTTTAAGGAATAAAGGACAGGTTTAAATGGTAAATATTACAAAGAAAAAATTAGAAAGTGATAATGAATTAAAGAAAAAAATAGAATTCATAAATGATTTATATGATAAAGATATACTTGATGATAGTTAAATTGATATAATACAAAGTAATAAAAATATTGATAAAGATGATGATTTTGGACGATAAATATGTTAAAATAATACGTAGTTAAAGGAGGTTTAAGTTTGATTTATTCAGAGGTAATTGAAAAAAGGAACAAACATTGTAAAAAAATACAAACTAATCATTTGATTGTTTTATGTGAAATTGGAGAAAATTATAAATCATTTTGTGATGATTTAGAGAAATTAGTTAAATCCATAAGTCATAGGGATTTAGTTAGTGATCTATATCGTGTTATGCAAGGAAAATTATCTATTAGCTCTAACAAATATAAAGAGTTTATAGAAAAACATAAACATACTATAGAAATAATGAATAAGTATTCTTGTTTAAGTAATTTAACTGTTTTAAGTTATGATGAACAAGGAAAACGTAGAGAAAATTTAGCAGAGGATTATTTCTATCAATATATTCAAGAACACAATGCGGATATAGAAACAATAAAAGCACTAGCATTAAAAATTAAGGCTCTTGGATTTAATGAGATTAATTTTGGAGAAAAATTAGATTTTACTGAAATTGAATATGAATTAGATAATTCATATGGAAGTGATTTTGCTTTTCTAGAAAATATGGAGGTCAATCCTACATATTTAAGTAGTCCAATTAAATATAGAACAAATGGTTCGCATTATTGTTTGATTTTAAGTTCTAGTGGTTATGGTAGTAATAAAGAAATAAGTAAATATGGTAGAAACATAGAATTAAACAGTTTGATATTTGATCCAAATAAATTACCAAATGAAATAACAACAGAATCTACTATTGGTATAATTCAAGCATTAGCCGAAAAGAAAAAAGTAGAACATGAAGATATACAAGCTTCTGTAGATTTGAGTATAACTACTAGCGATTTAGTAGGTTATTTTGAACGCTTGAAAGAGGTATCTGAAAGAATTGATAAAATAAAAGATAATCCAGAATTAAAGAACTTATTAAATCAAATGCAAAATACATTGGCTCAATTACAATTATTTGGAGCAAATTTTGAAAATCAAATAATTGATTCTTATGCAGGAATTACAGATGAAACAATGAGAAGAGAGAAAAAATTATATTTAGATAGAAGATATTGGTCCAGTATAGATATTGATTAATTTAATAAAATTTAACAAAGTGGCAAAAATGAATTGCTACTTTTTTTATTTTGTAGAATTATAGTAGAAATTGATACAAATATTGTATTGATTACTCACTTTAGCGAAAATAGTTTGAAACAACCTACTTACTCGCACAATATAGATATTAAACTCGGAAAATTAGAGTAAAAATAGAGAAACTTGCAAAAAGTTCTTTTTTATGTTATTATGAATATGTCAAGGGAACTTGAATAAAATAAAAAAGGAATACCTAATTATAACGAGTTAGGTACTATTCCTGAGATTTTAAGATTAGTACCGACCTATATAGTTGGTACTATTTTTATTAGTATGATTATAATCACAATAATAAGGAGTATTATGATATTACAAAGATATTTCTCTGATTTTCTCATAATTTCACCCCCTTTCACTTTTAAAAGTAAAGGGGAATAGTACCTAAACTAACTAAGTATTCCTAAAGTAATTATATCAAACTTTTGTTTGTAACACAATAGTTTTTGTAATAAATTTATTACAAATTACAAATAGCTATAGAATTAAATTGTTTATTTATTTGTGGTGTTGATTTTGGACTATTTTAACTATCGCACCATATAGATATCAACCTCGGAAAATTCGAGCAAAATAGAGAACTTGCGAAAAGTTCTTTTTTATGTTATTATGAACATGTCAAGGAAACTTGACCAAAATGAAAAGGATACATTTGATTGCGTGAATCAGATGTTATCCCTTGTGGAGTGCATCTGAAATCAACGATTGTTGAAATCAGATGTTTTTATTATTTAAGTTTCAAAGGTGTCGAATTCGACACCTTTGAAATTGAAGCTACTAGTAATAAATTTAAAATATCTCCACAAAAATTGATTAAAGAAACAAATACAATTGAAATAATATCTAAATCAAGTAATCTATAAATTAAATATTTTATTTAAAAAATCATAAAAACTCAATTTTTGCATATAATAATATGAACACTTGACGTACGTAAAAAAGTACGTTATAATTGAATTGAGGTGAGAGCTATGAGTACAATAAATATAACTAATGCAAGAGCTAATTTATATCAGTTGGTATCAGACGTAAATGTTGGATTTAATCCAATTACGATCGTTAATAATAAAGGAAAAAATGCTGTTTTAATATCAGAAGATGAATGGAAAAATATTGAAGAAACTTTGTTTTTATCAAGTATACCAGGCTATGTTGAAAATATAAATGATATAAGAAATAACGAAAATTGGACTAATGCTAAGGAATATAAAGAAGATGAGGAATGGTAATTCTTATATAATTAAATTTTCTAAACAAGCAGAAAAAGATAAAATTAAACTTAAAAATGCTAATTTAGATAAAAATTGTAAAAATATATTAAATTTAATTCTTGAAGATCCATTTTGTTATCCACCAACCTATGAAAAATCAATAGGTGAATTAGCTGGTTTATATTCTAGAAGAATAAATAGACAACATAGAATTGTGTATGAGGTTGATGAAACTAAAAAAGAAATTCACATTTTAAGGATGTGGACACATTATGAAAAATTGTGATTATCAAAATATAATTTAATTAAAATATTATAAAATACTATAAAAATATGGTATAATAAATAACCAATAAAGGAGGAATTTTATATGGGATTATTTAATAAAAAGAATATCGAAAGAAATTATCCAACTTATGAAGAATATATTGAAAATATTGAAAAAATATAAGAAGAAGAATTAAAATCCGATAGATATATCTTAGCAAGAGCTTTTTTGATTAATAATTATTGGAATAGACAAAATAGAAATTTAGAAGATGAACTATTTGAAATGGTAGGAACATATGGTACTAAAGATGAAATGTTTAATGTGTCAAATGATTATAAAAAAACCGCTAGATTAAAAAGATATGCTAAGTTAAAAAGCTTTATCGATTCACTAACTGAAGAAGAAATTGCTTCAAATATATTTTTAAAAAGTGCAAATTCATTTATGAAAACAAGTACTAAGGATTGTAGTATCATCTTAGATGAGCTAAATGAAACGATAAGTAGTGGAAATGAATCAAATACAATAACAGTAAATTGCGATATTCCAGATGAAACTCAAGAACTTATACCAGAATATATAGATAACACAAAATCTATTAAATATTACCGACCTGAATGGTATCAAGAAGAATGTATTAATGTTTTGAATTATAATTATATGAAAGTTTACCGTGATTACAATGACTGTGTATCAAAAATTGGTAAAATCGCTGAAGATATCTACTTTTTAAACTTAAACAATGTATTAGCGACCCTTTCAACTGACTTAATGTGTTATCATTTTCAAGTTTATCATCCAGGAAAGAATAATCATTTTATTGCATCGTTTGCTGTGAATAATAAAGAAGCAAATAAAATAGATATGGCTATTTTAAATGAACAAACTGATGGAAAAGTTTTAAAAAAGACCATAAATAACTAAACAAAGTAACTAAGTATTACGTTAATTTATAAACTTTATAAAATATAGTTAGCAGATTAATCGCTTGCTTTTTATTTAAGATACTGTATATATAATTGGCATAATTTATAAACATATACATATATATTAATGAATTATGTTTTAATTTGTATAATAAAGTTTATTTTTATATAAATAGTCATATCATATAAAAATAAAAATAGAGGTGATTATATGAAAAAGTGTATCGTTTTACTTTATCATAATTTAAAATTTGGTTGTATTAATGTATTAATTTCAAAATAAAAAAAGGAGGGATTAATGCAAATACAATTATCGATGAATTATATAATTTAAACTATCAATTTTTACAAAACAATAAAAACGGTTTAAAAGTAAATGGTAAAAATTATATATATAAAATAGGAAAAATACCAATCGTATTATCAGCACCACATGCTGTAAGACAATCTAGAAATTCCCAAGTTAAACCGAGTGATTATCTAACAGGACCACTAGCTATTTACTTATCAAAAAGGTGTGAATGTTCTTACTTTGTTAGAGTTTATAATGATAATGACGATCCTAATTATCCTTTAGGTACGACCTTATTAAATATCCAAAATGATTACTTAAAAGAATTAAAAAAATTTATTCAACTGTATAATCAATTTTTAGTGATAGATATCCACGGATGTAAGGACATAAAACAATATGATTGTAGTTTATGGTCTAATAATTATGATACTTGTGATAAGGAGATTATTAAAATATTTGAAAATAACTTTAATCATGTTAATCTATCAGTTGATAACGGCAGTGAATATTCAGGTGGGCAAGTAGCTAGACAATGTTCTTTAGTTACTAATGCCTTTCAAATAGAAATAAAAAGAAAAATAAGATCCTTAGAATTAGAAAATTATTACCTATTAAAAGCGTTTATTGATTCAGCATCAAAATCTATTTATGAAACTTATGATTATTCTATGAAACTAACAAAGGTAAAATAGATAGTAATATAAATGATAAAAGTAACAACTTGCTATTGTTACTTTTTAATTATTATTTTATAAAATAATAATTATAACTTGTTATTAAAGATCAAATTTATATAGATATTCACCTGATTTTAATTTCTTTATAAAAATAGCACCAAATTTTTCATAATAATTTTCTAGATTAGTTTTTAAATATATGGTTTTAAAACCTCTTTTTTTAGCTTCTTTTAATATGGCATCGTTTAATATTTTAGAGTATCCTTTATTTCTATATTCCTTTTTTACATACATTGTTGCATACCAAGGAGTTAATGTGGGTTCTTCATCACAATCACTTGGAAAAATCGATATAAAACCTAATAATTTATCATCATCGATTAAAATTAATTTACAAAAAGATTTATTATCAAACATTTTACAAATTTTCTTTTTTTTATTTAAAATTCTATCAAGTTTATTTTTATTTGGATAAAGCGCCCATTCTTCATATTCTAACTTGGCGATTTCATCTAAGTATTCTACCTTATCCTTTAAATTAAATATTTCCATCTATTTTCTCCTTAAAATGTTTTCTTTAAAATATTATATCATCAAATACTGATACTTTAATCTATATTTTTAATTTTTATAAAGTATAATAATATTAAAAAAATAATCATAAAAGTCGTGACTTTGCTAGATATTTATGATAAAATAACTGTTACTAGAGAAAGGAGGTTTATCTAAATGACAGATGAAATGGCTAAAAAATATGAATTTTATAAAAATGATAAAAATGTATTAGTAGATTATGATGAAATATTGTTACTTTATCCAGAATATTATAAAACCAAAAGTGAATTACAAGATTTAGATTTTATTTCTAAAGATGATGCTGAAGATTACTTTGAACGTCATTATCGAAACTCAAAATTATATGAAGAATTAGCTAGTGTAGCAATGACTGATGATGAAATTTATGACTTGATGAAACATAATATGGAATTTAAGTATTCACGTGTAAGCTCACTATATAAAAAGGCAGTTACATCAGTTATCCAACTTTGTGATTTAATTAATTATATCGGTCATTATCCAACAACTTATCCATTACCAAAAGATGAAGAAAAAGATATGGATATGGAGATATTGCTAGAAAAATATGATATTTTAGTTAGATATCGTTTAATTGATGAAATTAATAAAATGCAAATTACATCTGATGACGTTGTAAGAATTATTGAAACGTTAAAATCAAGAATGAAATATGTTACAGCGATAATTAGAAAAACTTATAGCAATACCTGGTTGTTAACTAGAAATATGAAAGAAGAAAAGATCGATCAAATATTTAATGAATTAACTGAAACATTTGATGATTTCCCTTTATCTATTTATCAAGAACAAAATAGATCGATAAGAGAAGAGGAAAAAAGACATTTAAAAAGACAAAATATTTAATGAATTAGTATAAATAAAAAATAGTTATATCACAAAACGACTTTTAAGTAAGCCGTTTTTAATTTTAAATATTAAAGGGTAGGATTATCCTTTTTCTTTGACAATTGATGATTTTTAAATGTTTCGATATTGTCTGTAATCTCCATATTTTCAGTATTGGATAAAGATAACTCTTCAAATAATTCACAAATATCTAACTGTTCATCAAAATCTTTACGCATTTCATCTAAAGTTTCTTTTAATTTTGAATTAGATACACTATAATTAATCTCGGAAACGAGTTGTCTTTTCATTTCTTCATTTTTTTCATTCGCTATTACTTTAGCATCTTCATAACAATCGAATATATCAGAAACAGTATCATATACATATGGATTAAAGCTAGCATAACAAGTAGGTATAATTTTTTTGTCCATAATTTCTTCACTGTTATTACGTAAGGATATTTTAAAATCACTTAAGTCTTTATAAGGAAAGATTACTTGATGAAAGATTTTGCTTTCACCGTTTGGAAAATATTTGATACCTGATTCGATCACCCAACATTTAGAAACAATGTAACCTCGAACGATATCTTGATAGCTGCAATAGTAACCACCAGTTTCTTTTAATTCTAATACAGCATATTTTATTGGAAATTTATTATCATTCATTTAAAACACCCCCAAAATAAGTTCATTTCAATATAAAATATCGACAATTAACGATATTTTACCACAAATTTCTCTAAATGTCTTAAAAAATTATAAATTTTATGATAAAAAGTTGTTATCGATTAAAAAAATGATTGGATTAAACTGATATATATCTATTTATAATGATATTACATTAATAATTATATTATTTGTTAGTGGGAATTATTATCGTTATCTAGGATTAATTTTAAGATAGAAAATTAAAAGCAAACTAATGAATTTTAAAACTCGAACTATAAAATTTCGAGTTTGCTATCAAGCTAGTACGAGTAGAGATTTTTTATTGTAATTTCTTTTTAAAACAAGTTTTGGTCCTGTTTCTATTTTGTCTATTTTTTCAACACTTTATATGCTGTATCAAATTGATGTTCATTTTCATTACTAACTATTGAAAAAATGTAATTGATGATTTGTTCTGGAAAAACGAATAAAAGATTCCACATTTGCAATTTATAAATATCTCTTGCTATATTATTTATAGTGGTTGCATAATTATTATATTCCTCATAAATATGTCTATTATTTTCATCTAATAGATAAATATACTTATATTTATAATCTTGTGGTCTATAATATGGAATTGATTTCATTTCATAAATTGCCATTGGAAATAAATCTAATCTTTCTTCAGGAATATCAACAGTTATTGTAAAAATTCTATTTCTATCAGAGATTTCAGAATTATTAATTTGTTTTCGCAAATTTTCTATAATTAACTTACAATCAGTAATACTTGTTTCCATGTATTTTGCCGTGGCTGATAAGTACAAATCAGAAAAAATCTGATCTGGTGTTAAAGAATTCATAAATTGTTTTAATTTGTTATATCTTTTTGCTTTAATGATTCTCTGATCATCGTAACTCTTATTTACTAACTTATCTTCCAACCCAAGTGTTCCAACAATTTTAAAAAGTTTTTTTTCTAATTTTAAATTTCTTTTTTCATTCGCTAAAGATACAAATTCTTTAGCTGTTTTGAATTTATTTGAATTTAATTCTTCCTCATGAATTCTTATAACATTTTTATCAAATTCTTCTTTTGTTGGATATTTGAAATCTGTATCATCTAAATTTTTAATAATCATCTTTTAAACCTCCTAAAACTAGTAGTTATTATATCATGAATTTCTAATGTTTTCAAAATTATTAACTAAAACGAGTTTGATATCAAGTTAGTGTGAGCAACGTAGATATCTATAATATTTTTTACTTATAAGTCATTTAACAATTTTGCTAACCAATTGCTTTTTCTATAGAAATACTATATAATGAACCATAGATATTATGTTTAGGAGTGGGGCAGTTGAAAAATAAAAAATTACTAAAAACTATAACAATTATTCTAACAATAGTTATTATATTATTAGATATATGTTTATTTATTAAAATGCGAACTAACTGGGGAAAAATAGGTCATCATGATCAGTATGAAAATGCAGGATTAATACTGAAAGGCTTATTTACATATGGGTCTTTAGTATGGGGTATTTTATTAATACCAATGTTATGGATACAATATTTTTTAATAAATTTGTTATTAAATTTTTTAATAAATTTATTATTAAAAATATATAACGGATCTAATAAAAAATTAAGATATTTATTGTGTTTATTAATATTAATAGCAATTATAGCAATATTAGTTTTCATTATAAAAATATTATATTTAATCATTATGGCTGTAATTTATCTATAACAAAATAATTAATTATTATGCAGATTTACATATATAGCTTATTTAATTGATAAAAATGTATTCAATTTGTAAAGTTTAGTTTAAATTTTAAATATTTTGTACAATTCAAAAATAAAACCAATAATTGATATGTTATAATGATGGAAGAGGAGTGATTTCATGGAAAATAAAGCTATTAATTTAGATGCTATTAGAGCAATGAAAATGATATTAGATGATTCGGATCTATACATAAAAGATATTCGAGCAAATATCTTTAAAATACTTGATTTAGGTAATTATGTACCTTTAAATGAATATGTACAAAACTCTTTAGAACATTTTTCTTTTAATATTGTTGAAAGCGATTTCTTTAAACGAATTCAAAATGTTATATTAGAAGAAATGGACAAAGATAATTTAAAAATTCATAATAATGAATCAGTTAACTATAATGCTTTTACAAACAATATTATTCAATCACTAATGAGAATTGAGAAAGTTGATATTACTCTTGATGATGATTTTAAAACTTTAGCGAGAGGTATTAATGATAAATTTCCATTAATTGCAAGTGAAGATTGGTATCTAAAATTAATGAGTAAGAATGAAAAAATAGTTAATATGATTAATAATTATAATCAAGAAATAGTTGAGGTATTAATAAAACTAACACCACAACTTGCAAGTGAGTTGTCTGCGTTAGACAGTAAAGCTAAATCAAATATAAATGTTACACCGAATATGCAACAAAATACAAATGATATATCACAAATAATACATCCACCACAACAAATGAACAATCAACAACCCAGTTTACAATCTACAATACAAAATAACATTGATAATGAACAATTAATCAACAATTTGGTAAAAAGATGCCGTAAAAAATTAAATGAAATAGATATTATGTTTGAAAATGGTGGAGGTTCTAAATCAGAAATTGCAAAAAGTTTTAGAGCATTACAAAAATTTATAAATGATCTTAATGATAAAAAATTTGCACAAGAAATTTTAGATAGATATGCAAAAATTAACGAGATTGTTCAAGGGACAATATATGACGATATAATTTTTCAAAATATTCCAATGTTAAAAGAAATATATGAAGAACATAAAGACTTATTAAATAATGATAATATAGGAAAAACTAATGAACCTACTAGTCCAATACAACCAACACCGATGACAACTTATATTGGTGCTAGCAATGAAGAAATAAGAAATTTGATAAATCAAAATAAGTATTATTCAATACTTAATGGTATTAGTAAGGAAAATGTAGCAAAATATTCTGGTTTTATTAATAATGGTTATCAAATGATTGTTAATGATTATTTAGCAAGAGCAAATAATGCTAAAACTTATGAAGAAAGACATAATTCTTATTTTGAATTATACGAAATATATCAAAATTTTAGAGATTTTCTTCCTCTTGAACAAAGTAATCAATTAAGAGAACAATTAGATAATATGCAAAGATACTTACAAGAACAAAGAAAAACTACTGATGATATAGGAGTAAGGTATAATACTGAACAAGGAGAAGAACAACATATTTCTTCAATAAGAAGATAGAAAGAGAATTGATATCACATAAATCAATTCTTTTTTTAACTTTGAACTACTAAATCTTTATCAACAAATTCATACATTTTTTAAGCAATTTTAATGATTAAATCCTTTTTCCTCAGTTTTTTCATTTAATACAATATTTTGCTCATCAAATTGATATAAAGATTTTAAAAAAATATTATAATACATATCATATCCTTTTTCTGATATTCCTTGCATTTCTAATTGTGCAATTAAAGGATTTCTTTTTTGATTGATTTTTTCAAAATTTGCTAACATTTTTTTATTTGTATTTATAAACCACGTTGTATGCTCAATGCCATTAAATTTAACATATTTTTCATAGTTACTCTCAATTTCTTCTAGCATATCCTTACTTAATTGAACCATTTTTTCTTCGGCTGTTCTAGGATCAGCACCAACACTACCAACACCACTATTTTTTCTGTTTTGATAATCAGTTAATTTAGTTTGTATCAATTCTTCATTGAAATATTCAGGGTGCTTTTTAGCAATAGTTAACATAAATACAATAGCATTTTCATCGGCCATAAATTCTGATATATATGAATTATGTATAAGCAAATCTTGACTATAATCCATACTTTGCTGTAAGTTTTTTAATTGTTGATAATCATAATAAACTAATTTATCAAATATATTATCAGTTTCTTCAGTTCTAGTAGTTTGATATATATGAGTTATTTCGTGAATTATATGTTCCATCATATTATAATTATATTCATCAGGATTATTACTTAGTTTATCATAAGCTTTTAAGTTTATATTAAATATATTATTTTCATCATTAATAAACATAGTGCAATTATCTTGTTCATAAAAACCAATATCGTTAAAAATATCATTAAATCCTAAATTATTTTTTTGTTCTAGATAGAAACACATTGCCAAAGTTGGCGTTAATTTCTTTTTTTCTAGTAGTGCATTTTCTACTAGCATATGACCTAAAGTACCTAATTCATTATTGTCTATAATATAGTTATCATTTACCATACTAATGATTTGATTAAAGTATTGGATAAATTCAGAATTAAATAATTTAATATTACCGCTAATTATTTCATTATCAATTTGCTTTAATAGCAAAATAAATTCACTATATGAAAAGTTTGTAGTGAGAACTTTCAATTTTTCAATATATTCATTCATTGTTTCACCATCCTAATAACAATTATATCATTTTTTTAGGATAATCACTTTATTTTTTCTCAAATTTTTATTAAGAGTTTTAAGTTATAATGCGATATATAAATCGTGTGTCATTAAAAAAAAGACTCATAGGTATTTTGACAAGTATATCAAAATGACTTGATGAAGATAAAAAATTTATTTGTTCGCTTGTTTTATAATATCAATTACAGTATAACATTTGTAGGAACATTTGATGTGAGTGTCTGCCTCCAATCTTGAAAAAGAAAGGAGGGATACAATGAAAAAAAGAACTTTTATTGTAAAAGTCCTTTGGCTTGTTGCTATTATTTTATTACTCCTTATCTTATTGGTAATAGCGATAAAAATATGACACTCTAGTCAGCATTGATAGAGTGTCAAGTCTAAAGTCTTAGAGGCGACATTCACTTGCGACTCAAATGTTCCTCTTTTTTTATTTTATGCAAGTTTCCTTGACATATTCATAATAACATAAAAATAATCTTTTATCAAGTCTTCTATCTAAAAGTTAGAAATGCACGAACAGATATCAATCTGGTGTCTAAAGGAAGACACACAACAACTTTTAACAAAAGAAATAGCTGGTAATAAATTGTTAACTGACATAAGTATAACATATTGTTAACAAAATTAACTTAAAATATTTAGTTTATAGCCTTTTTATGGTATAATAATACACGCAAAGGAGAGTTTGGCTATGATTGCTAAAGAAAAGTTAGAAAAATTAAAAATGAAAATTCCATCTTTACATGTTAATAGAAATTATGAGTTTGAAGCAGAACTAGAAGATCATCAACTCGGAAATCAAAATATATATAGATTGTATTATATTGATTATCATAGGATTGGTGAGCATTATGATAGAACAGATAATAATGTGGGAGTCATTGATTGGCCATTTAAACCTTTTATGCTTCCTTATGGGATGAGTCGTGAAGATGGATTTAAAGTTTTATCTTATTTAACAGATTTTATAGAAAAACAACAAAATTTAAAACCTTGTTCACTTAAAAGTGTGTCGACTTTAAATAGTGTATTGGATTTAGAAAGATTGGGATTTAAGAGAATAAATACAGACATTAATGATAGTGAGATTATAGATTTATTTACTGTATCTGGACGATTATTGTTATTTAAAAATAGTAGACATTATCAAAAATATTTTGAATGGTATACTGAAAGTATTACATTAGATGAAATAAAGGAAATTTATAGTAAATGTGGTATTGAATTTTATGATTTAATCTTATCAGAAAATTCTGAAGAATTGAAAATAGAAAATTCAAATGGTGGACCTCAATTGATAAAGAAAAGATAAAATTGTGAATAAATTTTGGTGAATGATTTATTTCAACTAAGAGATGATATATCCCTATAATATTATTACTATTATTTTATACAAGTATATTGATAGTAATATGCAAGTGTGTTTTCTAAATTGACAAAATAAAACTACTTTCATTTTAAATTTGAGAGTAGTTTTTATATTTAACTCGTATTTTTCCAAGTATCAATCAATCTGGTGTAGGGGGTATCTACAACTTTTTTAATAATTGAAATTCTTTATTTTGACTTAAACCCTTTGTAATAGTCATATTTTCAGTCTTTAATAAAGATAATTTTTCAAATAAATAACAAATCGCTAATTGCTCCTTAAACTCACATTCATAAGCCGATAACGTTTGTTTAAATCTAGGATCTGATATACTAAAATAAACTTTGGAAGCAATATTATTTTTCATCTCTTGATTTTTTTCTTCGGCTATTATTTTTGCATCCTCATAAGAATCAAACAATTCATCAACGATATTAACCGGTTCAGGATTATAATTAAAATCATAATTTATGGTAACTCTTTCTCCTATATATTGATCATCATTACGTAATGACGTTTTTAAGGTATCTAAATCCTTATAAGGAAATATCACTTTATGAAAAAGCTTACTATTTCCATCTTCAAAATATTTTATAGAAGATTCAACTACTAAACATTTTGAAACAATATATCCTCTAACAATATCTTTATAATTAGTAATATAGCCACCTTTTTCTTTTAATTCCAATATAGCATATTTTATTGGAAAATTATTATCTATACTCATAAAAATCACCTATTAGTATTATAACATAATTTAAGATTACTAAAAAAATTTTAGCATAATGTATTATTTAAACAATATTTTGTTTATGACAAAATAATTAACTCTCTAGGTATTTTGATAAATATATCAAAATGACTTGATGAAGATAAAAATTTTATTTGTTCGCTTGTTTATATGTTAATAATATGATAATATTTCATATAGGAATATCTAGTTAATTTAGGTACTATTCTCCTTTACTTTAAAAAGTGGAAGGAGGTGACATTATGAGAAAGACAGAGAAATATCTTTGCACTATCATAATACTCCTTATTACCGTGATTATAATCATGTTAATAAAAATAGTACCAACTATTTAAGTCGGTACTAAACTGAAATAATTTTAGGATAGTACCTAACTCGTTATAATTAGGTATTCCTTTTTTATTTTATGCAAGTTTCCTTGACACATTCATAATAACATAGAAAAGAACTTTTTGCAAGTTCCTTATATTAAAGTTCGAACAGATTCATCAATGGTACCCTAAAGGAAGAAATACGACAACTTTTATTTATATTTTTTTGATAAAGAATAAATTCTTTTCAAAACAGTAGCATTATCATAATTATCATATCTTGGTGCTTTTTCAATTTCTGGAATTTGAAATAAATCCCAGAATTCTAATTTAAAATGATAAGTAGCAATTCCATCTGGCGTGTTAATTCCAGCAATAAAATCTCCATTAAACATTGGGTCATTTTCTTCATCAAAATGTTTTTTTGATTTCCAAGATATATCAGGATTACTATTACATAAAGTGCAAAATAAAACTAATCTATTCATATATAAATTTTCAAACGTATGATGCCCATCACTTATTTGTTTTACGGAAATATTGCCATTTATTTTTTCATTTTGTATTAAATTATTTAATTCGTTTATATTCATAATTTGCCTCCGTTATTAAGCATAGTGATAATCAATATGCAAGTGTTTTTTCTATATTGACAAACAATCAATTAAAATTTATAGATTATTATAACATATTTTCGAATATATTAAAACTCGAACCACAAAAGTCCGAGTATCAATCAATCTGGTGTAGGTGGTATCTACAACTTTTTTATACAAGTACGAAATGATATATAAATATCACTCACTAATAAAAATATAACACTTTTTTAGCATATTTGAATTGTTTTATAAAAAATTGTGATATAATAGTTATTACGTTTAGGGTGAATAATTATGTTAAACTTAAGAGTAGGATATTTATTTAAGAAGAAATATATAAATTATCAAAAGAAAAAGTATGAAATTTTTGAATTTGTTGATTATGCTGCTGGTATTAGTTTTACAAATACACAACACAATGATATATGCAACATATTAAGTGGAAATAATGCTGGGGTATATGCAAGTATTATTAACGAAAAAGCTAACGAGGAAGAATATGTTTTTTTATATGATGATATTGATAGTGCTGTAGAAAATAATGGTAATTCTGTAAATTTCGCTGAGATTCGAAAAAAACGAATTCAATCAACTGCAAAATATTATTTAAGAAATAATGATACAGGTACAGAACTAACGAGATTATTAAATAAGGATTTAATATCATATATAGAAAAGGATAATAAAAGTCGATCAGATTTTGATGAAGATGAATTTGAAAAAACAAGTGATATTTCATCTATATATTCATCAATAAAGAAGACAATTATTTCTCAAGATGAACAAATAATGCAAATATTAACTGCATTATTTAAAAATCAAAAAGTTATTAATTCTGATTTAGATATAGACTTAATGGCAAAACTAAAAGAAAATATTTTAATTTATGGTTCTACAGGAACTGGAAAAACTGAAATTTTAAAAAGAATATCTAAAATTTATAATATACCTATAGTTATTGAAGATGCAACTGCTCTTTCTGAAACCGGTTATCAAGGTAGAAAAATAACTGATATGCTTGAAGATTTATGTCTTGCCGCAGATAATGATATAGAACTCGCTGAAAAAGGAATTTTGGTTATTGATGAATTTGATAAACTTGCTGAAAAATCCGGAGATAGTCAATCACACGTTTCTAGATTAGGAGTTCAAAGATCGTTATTAAAATTACTTGATGGAACATTATTCTATTTTGATGATAAAAAGTTCGATACATCAAAATTAACAGTTGTAGGATTAGGTGCTTTTACTGGAATTACTGAAAGTGATGATTATAAACAACTTACAGTAGATGATTTTATGAAATATGGAATTATGCGAGAATTAATTGGAAGATTTTCAAAAACAATCGCTATGAATCCATTATTAAAAGAAGATATAATAAAAATACTAAAAGAATCTGATTTTAGTCCATTAAATACATATAAGAAACTATTTGATATGTTAGAAGTAAATTTTGATTTTACTGATGAATTTATTGAATATATAGCTGAACTAGCCATAGCAAAACAAAGTGGTGCTAGAAGCTTAAAAACTGTATTTGATGATTGTATTAGTAGTGCTTTATTTAGAATTTTTGCTGGAGAATATTCAAGCATTTCATTAGTAAAACATGATGATGATAATAATAAACCTTACGTTTTAACCAAAACAAAAGAAAAAAAACATGGTTTCTTTAAAGGAAAATAAAAGATAATTACATACTTATATCGTAATTGTCTTTTTCTTTACCAAATATTCTTTTCTTGATAAAACTGACTAATCTATCGAATAAATCCTCAAACTATTTGATAGTTATTTTTAATGAGAAATTTTCTTCTTTAAGTTCATCAATTTCATCTTTTTGTTTTCAATTTTTTTTTGATTATTAAATGTTTTTTAGTCACACAATTTTTTTAAAATTAAGAGGTAAATAAGAGGTAAAACAGTAAAATAAAATAAAAAAGCCTTATAAAATAAGGCTTAAACTTCCATTTGGTGGAGATGAGGAGGATCGAACTCCTGTCCGAAATCATAAAATCATAAACATCTACAAGTTTAGTTCATTTTTAAATTTCCTAAATAGTACTGAAAACGAACAATCATCTATTTAGTAAGCTTATAAAAATTCATCATTAATTTTAAGCGAAATAATGATATATCCTATTTAGATCGAACCTCCTAATATTTCAATAGGCAAAAATAATAGAAAGTGCAAGCCTTTATATATTAGGCGAATGCTACAGCTCCAACACTTTTAGTGTTGAATAATGAAGCAATTGCGTTTTTAATATTTTTTCCAGTTATTATTCTGTTTATGTTTAACGTGCATCCACGACTTGCCGTTTAAGACCCAACAATCCCGTCGAAACCTTAAGCATCCCCATGTGTAAAAGATTATATCATAAAAACAGTATATAATCAAGGCTACTATAATAGTATATACTATATCATTATAATAATACCCACATTTTACCTAAAATAACCATATAACTTTATGGACAATTCTATATATTTTTGTTATTATATACCTAGGTGATAAGGTTGCAAAGATATTTTTCAAAAGAACAAAAAGACGATCATTTCATTTTAGAAGCTAATGATCTATATCATATAAAGACCGTAATGCGGATGAAAGATAACGATAAAATCGAGGTAATATACGATAGTCGTCTTTTTATCTGTTGTATAGAAAATGTAAAATCAGATATTGCGATTAAGATACTAAAAGAAGAAAAAATTTCACAAGATAGTCTACCTAAAATTACACTTTTTATTCCTTTACTAAAAGAACAAAAAATGGATTTAATTATCCAAAAAAGTACAGAACTTGGAATATATAAAATAGCACCGATCGTCTTAAACCGTAGCATTATCAAAGTAAAAGATGAATTATCCAAAAAGAAATTGCGCTGGATGAAAATCGCTAAAGAAGCGAGTGAACAATCTAAAAGAAGCGACATAACAATAATCGACGACTTAAAAAAAATCGACGATTTAAAAAATATCGATGGCTTAAATTTAATATGTAGTACACAAGAAAAAATTAAAAATATCAAAAATATAGTGAAAAAGAATAAGAACTGTGATAAAATAAATATTGTGATTGGTCCAGAGGGTGGACTTGAACCTAAAGAAGAGAATATGCTTATAGATTACGGTTTTATACCAGTAACATTAGGACCAAGAATAATGCGCGTTGAAACCGTTCCTATCTATATTATGAGCATTTTAAATTATGAGTATATGGAGTGATAACATGGAAATATTATCGATTGTTAATTTGTCGTTGATAGTCTTTGTAGCGTTTATTGTAATTATTTTAGTTGCTATAATCCTATTAGTGATTTCGATGATAAAAGATCGTAAGGACGATTTAGAAGAGATCGAAGACTTACAAAATGACTTAAATATCGAACAACTTGGTGAAAAAGAAATCGATGATAAAGTATATAAAAATCAAACCGATCTACAAAATTTATTAATTAAAATGCAAGAAGATTTAGAAGCTAAATCGACAGATGTTATCAATCGTTTTGAAAATGATCAAGAAGAAAAATCGATCATCAGCTATCAAGAATTAGTTAAAACATTAAAAAACGAAGAACCTATCGATATTGTCGAAGAAGCTATTCAACCTAAAGAAGAAATAGTTGATCCTAAAGTCGAACCAGTTGAACCTATTAAAACAGAAATTCAAACTGATTTTGGTGAAATTACCAAAGTTGAAATTCCTAAAATTAAAGAAGAAAAAAAATTCAAAAATACCGAATTTATCTCACCTATATACGGTAAACAAAGCATGTCAAACGATTATCCAACCGTTAAAGAATTTAAAAGACCTAGTAGAATTGACATGTTAATCGATAAAGAAAACGATAATACCACGATCGAAGAAGATATCAACTTAGATCCAATTAGAGAAGAAATAAAAAGAAATGATGAGTTCTTAAATGCTCTTAAAGAATTTAGAAAAAATTTATAACAAACACTATATGTGATTTGTTTTTTTATAATAATTATTTTAATCTTTCTTTAACTTTTATAGTTTATATTGATAAAGAAAAATATAAAAAAAGGTGATAAAATGCGAATTTTAGTTGTTGAAGATGAAGAAGCGATAGCGGATGTTATAGCCTTAAAACTCCGCCAAGAGAAATATGAGGTAGATACTAGTTTTGATGGTTTAGATGGCTTATATAATGCTATGACTAACGTATATGATTTAATTATTTTAGATATCATGTTACCCGAAATGAACGGCGTAGAGATACTAAAAGAAATTAAACAGAACGATATAAGTGCTAAAGTAATTATGTTAACCGCTAAATCACAGTTAGATGATAAATTATCATGTTTTGATATAGGCGCTAATGACTACGTAACAAAACCATTTCATATCGAAGAATTGATCGCTAGAGTTAATGCTCAATTAAGAAATAAAGGTAATAAAATAAAAGATATATTAGAGTATAGTGATCTATCATTAAATATTAGAACCTCAACTTTAACTTGTAAAGAAACAGATGAATCGATCAATATTCCATATCGTGAGTTTTTGCTATTAGAATACTTTATCAATAATCACGATCAGATTATATCCAAAGAACAAATATACGATAAAGTATGGGGTATCGATACCGATTATGAATCGAATAATTTAGAAGCATACCTATCATTTATAAGAAAAAAAATAAAAATTATCGGTTCTAAAGTAACTATTAAAGCTGTTCGTAACCTAGGTTATAAAATGGAGGTATAGATATGGAAAATTTAAGAAAAAAGACCTTTTGGACTATTTTTATAATCATATCTTTATTCGCTATTACTTTCGCGATCATCTTTAATGGAACGATCTATCATAGAGAATATATCGGTATTTTAAATAATCTAACGAGAATGCGAAATATTACAGATGATAAACATGAACCTTTTGATCAAAAAGAAAAACCAATCGATGAACTACATAATAGAAAAGTTATGGATTATGAAATTTATACCTTTATTTTAGATGAAAACAACGATATCATCGATAAAATTAGTCATAGTGATAATGGTATTACTGATGATATCTTAAACGAAGCTAATAAAATTATCGATAAAAATAATACCAATAAAATTAAAATAGGGTGTTTGTACTTTAAGAATTATGTCTATAATTTAAACAACAATAACTATCTAACGATCATAAAGACTAATAGTATTAAAAAAATGTTACTAACTAATCTTTTGCTTTCCTTAATTTTAGTTATCATCGGTGAAATTATTATCTATATTATCACTAAAAAAATAACCAAATGGCTTACTAAGCCAGTAATTATGAGTTTTAATAGAGAAAAAGAGTTTGTAGCGAATGCTTCCCATGAACTTAAAACTCCATTAGCCGTTATTATCGCCAATATCGATTGCTTACAAGTTAATAAAAAAAATGAAAAATGGATCAATAACTTAAAAAGCGAGTCCGATCGGATGAGCCAGTTGATAACTAGATTGTTAGATTTATCAAAATCCGAAAATTATCTTTCTAAAGAAAACTTTAGTTTAAACGATCTTTCATTCATTATTGAAAAAAGAGCTTTAACCTTTGAAAGTTTAGCGTATGAAAAAAAAGTAACGATCGAAACTAATATCGAAAATAATATTAAAATGTTATGTCATAAAGAAAGTATCGATGAATTAGTATCTATCATAATCGATAATGCTATAAATCATAGTAGGGAAAATAGTAGTATAAAAGTAAATTTATCTAGTAATAAATCGGAAATAAAATTAGAAATTATCAATCAAGGTGAAGCGATTAACGAAGAAGATTATGAGCGGATTTTTGAAAGATTTTATCGTAGTGATAAAAGTCATAACCGTAAAAATAATCGATATGGTCTAGGTTTAGCGATCGCTAAAAATATTGTTACTGCCCATAATGGTAAAATTAGAGCTTATTCTAAAGATGGTTATACTACCTTTGAAATTAAATTTAAACATTAACTTAAAAAGTTAGTGTTTTTTAATATTTCTTTAATATTTAAATAATAAAATGATATTGTTTTAAAGGAGGAATATAATGTTTATATTAAAAAACGCATGGATTTCAATTAAAAGAAACAAAGGAAGAAACATTTTAATAGGAATAATTATCTTGATTATCGCTTGTTTTTGTACGATAACTTTAGCGATTAAAAATACCGCTAATTACTTGATAAATTCTTATAAAAATGCTTACGAAAAAGAGGTAACTATCAGTTTTAATAGGGAAAATATGATGAAGAATTTTAATCCATCTGATGAATCTTCACGTGAAGATGCTAAAGAAAAATTTGATAGTATCGAAAGCTTTACCGTTCAAGATATTAAATCATTCGCCGATAGCGACTATGTAAAAAGCTATTACTATACTTATAGTTTAGGTTTAAATGGTAATAATATCGAAAAAGCTGAGATTGAAACTGATAACGATATGCCAGACTTTGGTGGTCGTGGTCGAAAAGAAAATAGTACAACTGATTTTACATTAACTGGTTATAGTTCTAAAGAAGCTATGAGTGAATTTATTAGTGGTACTTATACGATGAGTGAAATTGCTGATAATGCTTGGGATATTGCTTTTGATGGTAATTATGCTTTTATCAATTCCGAATTAGCGGATTATAACGATTTAAAATTAAACGATAAAATCAAATTAGAAGATGAAGATGGTAATACTTATGAATTAGAAATTATCGGTATCTTTAAAGAAAATGAAGATGAGGGTAGTGAACAATTATCGATGTTTTCAAATTCCGCTAATACGATTATAACGAATGCTGATGTCGTTAGTGATATAGCCTCAAAAAACGAAGACTTAAAAGCTAATATAAATCCAACTTTTATTATCGATTCTTATGATAATGTTGATAAACTACAAACAGAATTTTATGATAAAGGTTTAGATGAAAATTACGTTTTAAAAACTAACGAAGAAGAAGCTACAAGTGGTGTATCTAGTATTCAAAATATCAATTCTTTCGCTACGACATTCTTAGTTATTACCCTTATTATCGGTGGTGTTGTCTTATTAGTTCTTAATATGATTAATATTCGTGAGAGAAAATACGAAATAGGTGTCTTACGAACGATCGGTATTAGCAAGATAAAACTTACGATGCAATTTGTCTTTGAACTTGTTATCGTATCTTTAGTAGCCCTTATGATTGGAGCGGGCGCTGGAGCTTTAAGTTCTAAAGGAGTTAGTAATGCTTTACTAGCCAATGAAATAAATAGTACTAATGCTAAAACCGAAGAGGTAGATAAAAACTTTGGTGGTATGTCTGATCATGGCATGAAAGATCAGATGCACGGTAGAGGCATGCCGGTTGTTCAAGCATATGATTCTATTGATGCTGTTGTTGATATAAAAGTTTTATTAGAATTACTTGGTATTGGACTTTCTTTAGTACTAGTAAGTTCTATTGCATCGATGGTAAGTATTCAAAGATTTTCACCACTTACAATATTGAAAGAGAGGTCTTAATATGGCAGTAAAAAATAAAAAAGAAAACAACAATGTTATTTTAAGTATCAAAAACGCCAGCTATCGCTATAGCGATGCTGATAAAGATGAGTATGCTTTAAAAAATATCAGTTTCGATTTTGAATGTGGAAAGATATATGCTATAAGAGGTAAAAGTGGTAGTGGTAAGACAACTTTATTATCCCTTATCAGTGGTCTTGAAAAATGTACTGAGGGTGAAATTACTTTCGATGGTAAAAGTTTAAAAAATATGAATTTAGATAAATATCGCAATAGTGATATTGGTATCGTTTTTCAAAGTTATAACTTATTACCATTTATGACCGCTAGTGAAAATATAATCCTTTCGATGGATGCTAATGGTTTAAAGATTAAAAATAAAAAAGCTAAAGCAATCGAATTAATGGCTAAAGTTGGTTTAAAAGAGGTATACGCTAACCGTAAAGTATTAAGATTATCCGGTGGTGAACAACAAAGAGTAGCAATCGCTCGTAGCTTATCTTATAATCCTAAGATGATAATCGCTGATGAACCAACTGGTAACTTAGATAAACAAACTGAAAGTGAAATATTAGAGATATTTAAAACATTAGCGCACGATGAAAATAAATGTGTCATCATCGTAACCCATTCACCAAACGTATGTGAAAAAGTTGATACTGTATACGATTTAAAAAGTGTTAAGAAATAGCAGACTATCTAGTTTGCTATTTTTTTGATATAATTATTAAAATGTTAATTTTAGTTGACGAATTTCCAATTCAAACAGGTAGATTGCTACTAAAATAAAATGTACAATTTTATCGTGAGGTGAGAAAGTGAATAATTTGGGAGAAAGATTATTAAAATTAAGAAAGGATAAGAGATTATCTCAAGAAGAATTAGCGTATAAATTAAACGTTACAAGACAGACTGTATCTAAATGGGAAACTAATCAAAGTATGCCTGATTTTGATAAAATAGTACCACTATGTGAGTTATATAATATAACACCGAATGAGCTATTTATCGAATTATCAAATAGTGAAGATAGAAATATCCAAGGAGATGAGTCAACAAAAATAAATAAAAAAGCTAAAGGTATCGCGATTAGTATCGTTTTATACTTTTTATCAATTATTTGGATCATGATTTCAATACCAGTATTAAATATGAATCCAATCTTAGCAACCGCTATCTTCCTACTAATTTGTGGGGTAGCAACCGGAATGATTGTCTATGTATGTCTTACTTATAAGAAGAAAAAAACAAAAGAAGAAACAGCTTCTGATAAATTAAGGCATCAAATTTCCGATATAGTAGCAATAATAGTTACTATTATATATCTAATTATCAGCTTTAAAACGATGGCTTGGCATTTAACATGGATAATATGGATAATATTTGGTTTATTTGAAGAAATATTAAAATTAATATTTATGCTAAGGAGTTATAAAGATGAAAAATAAAAAGGTAATCATAACATTAATTATCCTATTATCTATAGTGATGGTATCGGTATCTATTTTATTTATAAATTTAATGAAAAATAATTTTAAATTTAAGTGGAATTTACAAGTTAGTAACCAACTAATATTAGATAAAACTTATGAAGAAGCATTTAATAAAATTATGATAGATGCAACAACTAGTGAAATCGATATAAAAAGATCACAAGATAATAAGATTAAAACTTTAATCTATGGAAAAGAAGATACTACCTTAGTTACAACGGATATTGATACTTTAAATATTAAATCAAACGAAAAAGAATGTATCGGTTTTTGCTTTAATCAAAAATCATCAAAAATAGAAATATATTTGCCAACCGATTACGATGGTAAAATCGTTATAAAAAATGATTATGGTGATATCTATATCGATGAATTTTTAAAAGCTGATATCGATATTGAAGAAGACTGTGGCGATATTGAAATTATGGGATCTGATAATATCGATATTACAAGTAAGTATGGCGATATCGATATTGTAAAAGCTAATAAAGCTGATATCGAAGCTGATTGTGGTTCTATCGCTATAGATAATATAGATGATATAACAATTAACGATAAATATGGTGATATAAAGATTAAAAACGTTAATAATTACCTCGATCTTCACAACAGCTGTGGTGATATCGTAATCGATAATGTTAATTTAAAAAAAGATTCTTATATTGAAGATGACTTTGGTGATATTAAAATAGATAGTACCAACCAAATCTTTATCGATGGTAAAGTAGATCTAGGTGACTTAAAAATAAATAATAACTATAATAAAGCTGATACCACTTTAAAAATAAACAATAACTGTGGTGACATTAAAATTAATAACTGAAAAGTTATTTTTTTTAAAACACTTTAGCACTCTATATTGACAAGTGCTAAAAATAGTGATAAAATCATAAAATGAGTAGGTGATAACATGAATATAGAAAAAGAAGAAAACGTTTTAAGTAAATTTGGACGTGACATAGTTAAAGATGTTCAAGATGGTAAAGTAGATCCTGTCATCGGTCGCGATGATGAGATAAGAAGCGTAACTAGAATTTTATCTAGAAAGAGCAAAAACAACCCCGTTTTAATCGGTGAACCAGGCGTTGGTAAAACCGCTATTGTCGAGGGTTTAGCAGCTCGTATCGTTAAAGGTGACGTTCCCGATAGTTTAAAAAATAAAAAAATTTGGGAACTTGATATGGGAGCTTTAATCGCTGGCGCTAAATACCAAGGTGAATTTGAAGAAAGATTAAAAAAAGTCTTAAAAGAAATTCAAAAAAGTAACGGTGAAATAATCATGTTCATCGATGAAATTCATATGATTGTCGGTACTGATACTAGAGGTAGTATCGATACTAGTAACATGTTAAAACCGATGCTTGCCCGTGGTGAAATCAAAGTTATTGGTGCTACAACCTTAAACGAATATCGTAAATATATCGAAAAAGATGGCGCCTTAGAAAGAAGATTTCAAAAAGTTCAAGTTAAAGAACCAAATGTCATCGATACTATCACCATACTAAGAGGATTAAAACCGAGACTAGAGGTTTTCCATGGTGTCAACATTAAAGATAGAGCTTTAATCGCCGCTGCCACCTTATCAGATCGTTATCTAGTCGATCGTTTCTTACCTGATAAAGCTATCGATCTAGTCGATGAAGCATGTGCCGCTATTAAAGTACAGATGGATTCCGTTCCAGAAGAATTAGATACCCTAACAAGAAAGATCATGCAACTACAGATCGAATTAGAAGCTATTAAAAAAGATAAAGATGAAGCTTCAAAAGAAAGAGTTATTAAAATAAAAGAGGATATTAGTAACTTAAAACAAAAAGAAAGTGTCCTTAGAAAAAAATGGGAAGATGAAAAAAGTGTCAATGAAAAAATTAAATCTAAAAAAGAAGAGCTACAAAAAAGTCATTTCAACTTAGAACAAGCTGAAAACAACTACGACTTAGAACAAGCCGCTAAATTAAGACATGGCATCATCCCTAAACTAGAAAAAGAACTAGAAGACTTAAAGAAGATCGATGAATCTAAAATCTTAAGCGACGTTGTCGATGAAGAAAATATCGCTGAGGTTATATCTAAATTAACCAATATTCCTATCCAAAAATTAGTAGGAGGAGAAAGAGAAAGATTGATCAATCTAGAAAACAACATGAAAAAAAGAGTCAAAGGACAAGATGAAGCCCTACATTTAGTAAGTGATGCTATCATAAGAGCTAGAGCGGGTATCAAAGATCCTAAAAAGCCGATTGGTTCATTTATCTTCCTAGGACCAACTGGGGTAGGTAAGACTGAAATCGCTAGAACTTTAGCTTATGAACTATTCGATGATGAAAGACATATGATTAGAATTGACATGAGTGAATACATGGAAGCTCATAGCGTATCACGTTTAGTTGGAGCGCCTCCAGGTTACGTCGGTTACGATGAGGGAGGGCAGTTAACCGAAGCCGTTAGAAGAAACCCTTATAGTATCGTTTTATTTGATGAAATCGAAAAAGCTCATCGCGACGTTTTAAATCTTCTATTACAAATACTAGATGATGGCCATATAACTGATTCCCAAGGAAGAACCGTCGATTTTAAAAATACGA
Source organism: uncultured Bacilli bacterium (assembly GCA_947629265.1). Taxonomy (GTDB): domain Bacteria; phylum Bacillota_I; class Bacilli_A; order RF39; family UBA660; genus HGM10857. The sequence continues at coordinate 89,487 of CANRCZ010000002.1, forward strand.
TTATCATTATGACCTCTAACTTAGGTAGTGAGTACATTCTAGAAAATAAGGAAAATAGTGATGATCTTGTCATGGAATTATTAAAAAAATCCTTTAAACCAGAATTTATCAATCGTATCGATGAAATAATCATCTTTAAAACCTTATCTAAAGAGGTCGTATATGATATCTTAGATAAAATTGTAGATGAATTAAATGATCGCTTAAAACAACAAAAAATAAAAGTAACCTTAAGTGATAAAGCTCGTGATTATATCATTAAAAGTTCATATGATGAAAACTTTGGAGCTCGTCCTATCAAGAGGTTTGTAACTAACCATATCGAAAATTTAATCGCTAAAAATATCATTTTAAACAACATTAAAAACAATGTCACGATCGATTATGAAAATGATGAATTAGTAATAAAACGTTAACTCAATTAGACTATCTTAATAGGTAGTCTAATTTTATTATCAATATATTATTTAAGTAAAAATATCAATAAATATCGCTTTCATTAGTTAAAAATGTTATAATAAAAAAAATAAAACATTTAGAGGTGGAACATGATATATTTAGATTATAGTGCAACGACTAAAGTTGATCAAGCTGTATTAGAAACATTCAATAAAACGTGTTTAAATTTTATAGGTAATCCTAACTCTTTACATAAATTAGGTGTCGAAGCTAAAAAATTAGAACAAAAAGCTACCGCTCAAATTGCTGATTTACTACATGTAAAACCAGAAGAGATAATCTATACTAGTGGTTCAACCGAATCTAATAATTTAGCTATCAAAGGTATATGTTTGAAATATCAAAATCGTGGTAAACGAATTATAACGACTAATCTGGAACATTCTTCTATAGATGAAAGTTTAGAAGCCTTAAAAAAACAAGGTTTTATTATCGATATTGTCAAAACACATAATGGCTTAGTCAATTTAGAAAATTTAAAATCTTTAATAAAAGATGATACGATTTTAGTTACGATCGCATCTGTTAATAGTGAAATAGGTTTAAGACAAAATATCGAAGAAATCGGTAAAATATTAAAAGATTATCCTAAATGTTATTTTCACTGTGATATGACACAAAGTATCGGTAAGATAAATATCGATATTAAGAATGTCGATTTAGTCAGTTTTTCATCCCATAAATTCTATGGTTTAAAAGGTATAGGAGTACTAGTTAAAAAAGATAAAATAGCCTTAGAACCACAAATAAACGGTGGTAAATCAACAACTATCTACCGTAGTGGAACACCACCATTACCACTTATCGTATCCTTATCGAAAGCTTTAAGGTTGGCCTTAACTAATTTAGATACAAAGTATGATCATATTTTAAAATTAAATAATGAATTAAAACAATTTTTTAACCAATTTAAAGATATTCATATCAATAGTAACGATAACTGTATACCACATATTTTAAATATAAGCGTTTTAAATATTAAACCAGAAACGATGCAACATGCCCTAGAAGAAGATGATATCTATATCTCAACTAAATCAGCTTGTTCCGATAATCATAGTATCAGTAAAGCGGTAAAAGAATTAACAAACGATGATTTAATATCAGCTCACAGTATCAGAATAAGTTTATCCCATTTAACTAGTTTAGAAGAAATTAAAAAATTTGAAGAGGTTTTTGCTAAATGTTACAACCAATTAAATATGAAACAGTCAAATTAAGTACTTTAGATTATGAAATTACTATTCAAAAAGATCGTTTTGCCAATGAAAAAATATCTTTAAATATCAAAAATGCCGATTTTAAAGATTGTATCTTTGATTATGATGACTTATCTAATAGTAATATCGAACAATGTAGTTTTATATCATGTATCTTTAATCATGTAGATTTATCAAGATCTAATATCATCAATACCGCTTTTATCAATTGTCAGTTTAACGATATCAAACTAGTAGGAACTAACTTATTTAATAGTGTCATTAAAAAAACAAAATTCATTAATTGTAACTTATCATATATCAATATTGTCGATACTAAATTAGATGATGCTAATATTAGTAATAGCGAGTTAAACTTTGGAACTTTTAATAACTGTAAACTATCTAAATTAATATTAAAAGATAATGATCTTAAAGAAAGTGAGATAATTAATACCTCACTAAACAATATCGATATGTCATCTAATAATATTGAAAAAATAAAAGCTACCTTAGATAGTTTAACAGGTGTCATCATAAGTGATCTACAAGCTAGTAGTTTAATAACTATGTTTGGTATAAAGGTAAAATAGGAGGGATTATGCAAGATAAAATCAATAAAATAATATATATAATCTTAATATTACTGATTATCGGTTTTTTATCTATTTTCATATATAATAAATTTTTTACTGTCAAAGAATATGCTATCAACTTTGAAACATTAGGTAAAAAAGCTTCGATTAGATTATATAATATCGATAAAAAAACAAGTGAAAAAACTTTAAAAGAAATTAAACAGATCTTTGATGAATTTACTGATTTAACTAATAAGAAAAAAGCAATTGATCACAACTTATACTATATTAAAAATAATAACAGCGATGAAGAATATATTGAAATCGATAAAAAACTTTATGACCTAATCGCTTATGGGTTATCATGGTATGATAAAAGTGATGGTCTAATCGATATATCTAGTGGTGATATCATCGATGCTTTTAATGATATTAAAGATACTGATAAATTAAAAGATTTAAAACAAGATATAAAATTAATCGAATTAAAAGATGGTAAAATAAAAAATAACCATATAAATATCAACTTAAACGATGTTTTAATAGGGTATGTAGTCGCTTACGCTTCTAATTACTTAGAAGATAATAATATTAATTCATACTATATTTATGTTGATGGCTTAGTAAGTGTCGGTAAACATTATGAAGATACCTTTAGTATCGGTTTACAAGATCCATCTAGTCAAAATGACGTTTATCAAGTTGTATACGCTAATAATAAAGCTATAGCAACTACTAACTATGATGGTAGTATGATCAACTTAAAAACCTATGAAGAAGCAGATAGTATCTATGGTTTAAGTGTAATAGGTAGTAATATTAAAGATACATATGTCATATCTAAAATAGCGTTTTTAAAAGATTTAGATAGCTCTAAAGATTATATCGATAGTTTACCTGATTATGAAGCGATATGGTTTAAATTCGATAAAAAAATCGAAAAGAGTAGCAACATAAAACAATATTTAAAAGATGAAAAAGTCTCATAAAATTTATGAGATTTTTTAATAATATCCTTTTAACTCTTTTAAAAAAGAAAATAATCTATTATAATATATAGCTGGTTATATTTGATAATCATTTATACCGTACTTTTCATCTTCCGTATCAAAGAAAACATAATTTTTAATTGGATTATAAGTTAAATAAGCAAGAACAATGTAGCTTATAACAATAAGGATAATCGATACAATATCCAAATTTAAATCTTTCATCCTTAAAATATAATAAGAAATTATCTGCGTTATCATAATAACAATAAATAATAACGAAATCGATATAAACATATTTTCACCCATTCTATTATAGATTGGTAAATATATTATCAGATAAATAAAAATCGATGAAATCGCCGATACAAATAACGCTAATAAAAAATTATGATGCTTTGTCTTTCTTAAAACAAAATAATCAATTATTCCATAAGAGATAATCGCTGTAAACATCATCTTCATATGTTCAAAGATAGACTCATTAACTGGAAACAAGATAGAAAATAAACTATTAGGTAACCATTTATAGATAAAATGGTATGGAAAACATAATAAAAAAATTAAGAAGACAGCCAATATTTTAGCTTTTTTAACACTCATAATAGCACCTCCCTTACATATTATGTAAATAAATTGTCATTTTATGAAAAAAATTATAAATAAAAAAAGGAAATTGCAAAGTTTTGTCGTATATAATAAATGAGGAGTCGATTATATGACTAAGTATATTGATGATAATACTATTAATTTGATCAGATCAAGTGTCGATATCGTAGACGTAATCGGCGAATATATTCCACTTACAGGATCAGGTAAAAACTTTTTTGGTGTCTGTCCTTTTCACGATGATCATTCACCTAGTATGAGTGTCAGTAGAGAAAGACAGATCTTTAAATGCTTCAGCTGTGGCGCTGGTGGCAATGTCTTTAAATTCGTTCAAGACTATGAAAATATAAGCTTTGTCGAAGCTTTAAAATTATTAGCTGATAAAGCTGGTGTTAGTATCGATCTAGGAAGCTATAAACCACAAGAAAATAAGCATCAAGATTACTACGATATGTATGACTTAGCAACAAAACTGTATACTAATAATATAAATAGTAAAATGGGAGCGAACGCTAAAAAGTACTTACTAGATAGAGGTATCGATAACGATATTATCAAAGAGTTTAAAATTGGACTAGCTTTAAACGAAAAAAATAGTCTATCCCACTTACTTAATAACCGTGGATACAGTAACGAACTGATCGAAAAATATGGACTAGCTAACATGCACGACTACGGTATGATCGATATTTTTTTTAATAGGATAATGGTTCCTCTATGTGACTTTAAAGGTAATGTAGTAGCCTTTAGTGGCCGAGTTTATGATGGTAGTAAAGAAAATAAATACGTAAACACTAAACAGACGGTTGTCTTTAAAAAAGGAGAACTGTTATATAACTATCACCGGAGTAAAGATATCGCTAGAAAGATGAACCAAATCATCGTTGTCGAGGGATATATGGATGTTATAGCCCTATATAAAATTGGCGTTTTAAACGTTGTAGCAACCATGGGGACAAGCGTCACTAAAGAACAATTAGCGTTAATTAAAAAGATGGCAAATGAAATCGTATTATGTTTTGATGGTGATGATGCAGGAGCTAAAGCGACTAAGTTTTGTACTGATGAACTTAAAAAAAGTCATATCGAACCTAAAATTATTAGACTAGAACGTAATTTAGATCCTGATGAATATGTCAAACAAGAAGGAAAAGATAAATTTTTAAATAAATTAAATCATCCAATAAATTCGATGGAATTTAATTTAAACTATTTAAAAAAAGGTAAGGATTTAACTAACAATATCGATACCGCTAATTACGTAAATAGTGTCTTAGAAGAGATTACCAAAATCGATGATGATATATTAAAAGAGGTAACCTTAACTAAAATAAGTAAAGAATTGGATATCGATAAAAATATCTTAAAAGATAAAGTTAAGACGACTAAAGTTAAATTACCAGTTGTTAAACAGTTATCGCTACCTAAGACGAACAAATATCAAAAAGCTGAACAGTACTTACTTTTTTATATGTTAAATAGTGAAGAGGTCGTCAAAATCTATAAACGAAAGACGATCTATCTACCGACTGATGATTATCGTGAATTAGCGCGAGCTATTAAAAACTTTTATAGTGATTTTAACTACGTAAATGAAGCTGATATAATGACTTACGTGCGCGATAGTGAAAATTTAATAAAAGCTATCAACGATATCGATAGTTTAAATATTAATGATAAATATACTTATGAACAGATCGATGATTACTTGAATACCATTCAAGAATATAACGTTAGAACCGAAATAAAAAGATTAAAAAAACAGATGATGGAAACCGATGATATCGAAAAGAAAATCGATTTAAGTAATAAAATAATCGAAATAAACAAGATGAGTAAATGTAATGAGGAGAGATAAAAATGATAAACGAAATTAAAACATTTGATGAAAGAAAAAAAGAACTAATCGAACTAGGTAAAAAAGAGGGTAAAATAACCTATGAAGAATTAGCGAATTCTCTAAAAGGTCTAGAATTAACAAGCGATGAACTAGATGATCTATATAATACTTTAACTGAAAATAATATTCAAATCGTATCAGAAGATGGTGACGATGATGATAGTCCGGAAAAGATTTTGTTAGATGACAATATCTTAACTAAGGATTTAACAATTAACGATCCCGTTAGAATGTATTTAAAAGAGATCGGTCAAATTAAACTTTTGACAATCGATGAAGAATTAGCTTTAGCTGACCGTATTTTAGAGGGTGATGAACAAGCTAAAGCTACCTTAGCTGAAGCTAACTTAAGACTAGTTGTATCGATCGCTAAAAGATATGTCGGTCGTGGTATGTTATTTTTAGACTTAATTCAAGAGGGTAATATCGGTTTGATGAAAGCTGTTGATAAGTTCGATGTTACCAAAGGTTATAAATTTTCTACTTATGCAACTTGGTGGATAAGACAAGCTATAACAAGAGCGATTGCCGATCAAGCTAGAACGATCCGTGTACCAGTTCATATGGTTGAAACGATCAATAAATTAGCCCGTATTCAGCGACAATTAACCCTTGAATTAAATCGTGAACCAACCGAGGAAGAATTAGCGAAAAAAATGAATACGACACCTGAAAAAATTAGAGATATCTATAAAATAAGTCAAGAACCAGTATCCTTAGAAACACCTATCGGTGAAGAGGATGATTCTCATTTAGGTGACTTTATTAAAGATGAACGTAATGTATCACCAGAAGAATATGCTACTAACGAACTTTTAAAAGATGAAATATCTGAGGTTCTTCTTACTTTAACCGAAAGAGAAGAAAAAGTTATCCGTCTACGTTTTGGTTTAGATGATGGTAAATCTAAAACCTTAGAAGAGGTAGGACAAATCTTTGGTGTAACTAGGGAAAGAATTAGACAGATAGAAGCTAAAGCTTTAAGAAAGTTACGTCATCCATCACGTTCAAGAAAATTAAAAGATTATATGGGTGATTAATGTTAAGCAAGAGATTAAAAAGTATCGCTAGCATGGTAGATAAGGGTAATAATATCTATGATATTGGTTGTGACCATGCTCTATTAGATATTTATCTAGCTATCAATAATGATAATCATTGTACCGCTAGTGATATCAATCAAAACGCTTTAAATAATGCGATAAAAAATATTGAAAAGTATCATCTATCTGATAAAATAGATACTGTTATCAGTGATGGTTTAAAAAATATTACTTTAAAAGAAGATAGTACGATCATTTTATCAGGTATGGGTAGTAGAACTATTATCGATATTTTAAGTCCTTTAGATAGTAAATTAGTTAATAGTATCATTGTTCAATCTAATAATGATTTAAGTATTTTAAGAAAAAGAATATGTAAGTTAGGTTACTATATATTTGATGAGGATGTTGTTTTAGATAAAGGTATATATTATGTTATCATCAAGTTTAAACCTGGTTATAAAAAGTATCATTTTAAAGATTATGAGTTAGGACCTATTTTAGTATCTAAAGGTAAAAGTGATTATTATAGTAATTTAAAAAGTAAAAATGAACAAATCCTTAATAGTGTACCAAAAAGGTATGTTGTTAAAAGATTGAAATTAAAAAAAATGAATTACCTAATTAATAAATTTAAGCTAGGTTAATAAAATTACTCCAAAATTTTGGAGTTTTTTTGTTTTAAAATTTTACCAAAAAAATGATAAAAATAGATGTTGACAAAAGTGTCTGGGGGGGGGGTATAATAAACTTGTTTATAAGAAATAACTATCAAATTGTCATGAGATAACAGTATTATCAACGAGTGATACAAACACTAAAACTATTATTTCTTATATCCAAAAACGAACTGAAAATGTGTGGAGGTGAGAAAAAAAGATAAGTGAACAATCAAGAAAACAAACAACAGAAGAAAAAATACAAACTAAAGAAAAAGAACATCCTATTGTTAGTCATAGGAAGCATTGTGATTTTGACAGTAATTATTTTAATGGTTGTTCTATTATCTAAAGATAA
>CANRCZ010000003.1 GCA_947629265.1 uncultured Bacilli bacterium
AATTACAGTTTTTCGCATTTTTGTTTAAAAAAATCGGCCTAAACTCAATTTCTGCTTAAGCAGAAATTAACGTTTTTATCAAATTTCTGAGCGATTTTTGAATTTCTGTAATTTTTTAAAAATCGTACGCCATTATTCGACAATCGCTAGTTTGGCCTTTAATTTCAACATAAAACCATACTAAAAATTTTTTTAAATTTTTATACAAAATTTCAGATTTATTAAAAAACCACCATTTTTCAACATATTTTGACCCACGTTTTTTAAATATAAAGCTTTTATTAAGTTCATAATTGCATGTATATGTGTGAAATTATAGTTATGCAAGTATCCATGCATCTGGATTACCTACTTGATCTGTTCCTCTACCTGTAGTTAGGACTGTAGATTTTAGAACTACAACCGGCCGGAACCCGAACGAGTCGCTGCGGCTGCTGCCGATGCTACTGTCAGGATTCACGAAATACAAGCTGTAGCTGGAGCTACTATTAGGAGTAGCCAACCAATAACGGTCTCCGGTGGTTCGCAAGGTATTACTAGAATCAAGTGCATTCGCTTCAGCTTGAATCATCGCATGGGCTTCTGTTGCGTATATTTTGTTTAAATATTGCTCTTTTGCTCTTGCATTTAATTTAGTAACACTGCCACTTTGATCAGTTACATGGTAGTAACATTCGGGCTGTCCGGCGTGGACTAGTGTTACAGTGGTACCATCGTTTTTAAGGACTCTCCATCCCTTTAATGAGGTGGTATAACTACTACTACTACACCATGCTACACTATTTCCTTTATTACCTGTTCCATTGCCTCCAAAAGTTCCTTGGCTTGTTGGTTTGGCTGCAGCTGTTCCCCAAGTTCCAGCATCATATGCCACGTAATCTCCTTGTTTTGCGACCTCAGCTAATTTAGCATACTTATAAACTTTTGTCTTTTCTCCCAAATCAGCTACTTGTTTTTCTAACGTATCAATTTTAGTTAATGACTTACCTATTAAGTCATCTAATGCAGCTTTCACAGTTGTAGTTTTACCATCTTTTCCAGTATAACTCACTCCTGCACTAGTATATTCATCAAGTCCTCTACTTACACCACCCATTAATACTACCCCTATTAATAGTCCAAAAACAAAGACAAATCTTTTCTTATCAAAAATTCTCATCAATATTTTTTTCATCATATCATCTCCTACTGTAAAAATATTATCATATATCCGATTGAATATATATTAATATATTCATTTGGATATGTAATAAAATTACTTTAGGAAGATATATATGTTAAGACTAAAAGATCTGAGAGAGGACGAAGACTTAAAACAAAACTATATAGCAAAATTATTAAATACAACACAAGAACAATATTCAAGATATGAAAATGAACTTAGATATCTACCAGTCTATCATTTAATAACTTTAGCTAAATTTTATAATACGTCAACTGATTATATATTGGGATTGACTAATAAAAAAGAGCCATATCCAAAAAAATAGATAATTTTTAAAATTACCTATCGTTTTACTGTTCAAAACTTTATATTATTGGGTTAATAGAGCCAAATTCCATGCATTTGGATTGTTGAATTGATCTGTTCCTCGACCTGTAGTTAGAACATCAGATTTTAGAACAATGACAGGTCGAAAGCCAAATAAGTAGTCGCTGCTGCTTAAGTTCATGCGACCGCCACTTTCCACACCCCACATGTAGTAAATGTCGTAAGCAGTAGCCAAATAGTAATATGTTCCAATTGCTCGTAAATCATTTTCAGTAAAACCTGTAGTACCAGTAATTTTGAGTGCCTCATCATGATTCATAGCATGTGCGGAATCTGCATATTTGTTATCTACATATGTACTTTGTGCCCTCTCATTTAATTTATTTTGACTATCACTTGTACCGGAACCATGATAGTAACATTCTGGTACTCCAGCATGGACTAAATATACTTTATCGTTTTCTTTTTTAAGTACACGCCAGCCGTTTAATTTTGGAGCTAAATTTTCCCGACATGCGACACTCATTCCTTTATTCGTGCTTGCAGCATTTCCTCCAAAATTTCCATGAATTTTTGGTTTATCAGTAGCTGAATTCCAATCACCAGCATCATAGGCTACGTAATCGCCAACCTCTACTACATCAGCCAATTTAGCATATTTATAAACTTTTGTCTTTTCTTTTAACTCATCAATTTGAGCTAATGACTTACCTATTAAATCATCCAAAGCTTTCTTTACAGTAGTTACATTACCATCCTTAGTATAACTTACACTTTCACTAGATAAATTATCCACTGCATAACTAACACTACCCATTATAAATACACCTATAAATATACCAACTACTATTTTATACTGTTTTCTTACAATATTAATTACATTCTTCATATTATCACCTCATATATTGACAGGACTAAAATATTGTATTTTTATGATTAAATTATACTCTCTTTTAGTCCTCTAGTCAATATATTTTTTTTCATATATGAGAAAATATTTTTGAGGTAGACACATGAAAATTAAATTAAAAGACTTAAGGGAAGATAATGATTTATTTCAAAAAGATATCGCTAAAGTTTTAAACGTAACTGAAAGACAATATAGAAGATTTGAAAATCATGAACAAGAACTATCATATAATAAATTAATCACATTGAGCAAATTCTATAATGTTTCAATTGATTATATATTAAACATTACATATCAAAGAAAACCTTATAAAAGAATTGAAAGTGATATAAATATTAAAAATTTAAGAAAAGATAAAAAATTAACCCAAGTATACCTATCAAAATTTTTAAATATAAGCCAACAACAATACTCTAGAGTTGAACTAAATAAAAATGAGCTGTCGTATGATCAACTCATTAAATTAGCAGAATTTTATAACGTTTCCATAGATTATATACTAGGATTAACTAACGAAAAGAAAGCATATCCAAACAATAAAAGAATCGATTGATTCTTTTTTAGATGAAAAAAAAAGATACTAATCAGCATCCCTTTCAACTAATTCTAAAATTACCATTAAGGCATCGTCGCCTCTTCTTTCATCTAACTTTAGAATTCTTGTATAACCACCATTACGTTTAGCATAACGGACAGCTAAGTCATCAAAGACTTTTTTTACACATTCTTTATCATTTTGTAAAAATGCTAAAGCTTTTCTTCTAGCTACTAATGAACCATCTTTACCATATGTAACCATCTTATCTAAAAATTTACGAACCTCTTTAGCTCTAGTTTCAGTTGTTTCAATTCGTTCATATTTAATCAAATCTTTAGTTAAAGTAGCTAACATACTTTTTCTATGTTTATTTGTACGTCCTAATTTTCTATAAGCCATAAATACCTCCTTTAATCTTCTTCACGGAATTTAAGTCCCATATCTTTAATCTTTTCAATAACCTCTTTCAAAGATTTCTTACCTAAATTACGTATTTTCATCATTTCTAACTCAGATTTTTCAGTCAAATCACCTAAAGTATTAATACCAGCTCTTTTTAAACAATTGTAAGCTCTTACAGAGAAATCTAAATCATCAATTGATGTTTCTAATTTCTTTAATTTACTATCCTCTTGTTTAGCTGTCATAATACCAGTCATATCAGCTATATCACTTAACTCAGTTAATACATTAAAATGTGCAATTAATATCTTAGCACCTAATGCAATAGCTTCCTCTGGTCTGATTGAACCATTAGTATATACATTGATAATAAGTTTATCATAATTGGCATCTTGTCCTACACGAGCACTGTCAATATCATAACTTATTCTTTCAATAGGTGAATAGCAAGCGTCAATTGGAATGTATCCAATCTCTTCATCAGCGATAAAGTGTTTATTTTCATTAGCTTGAACATAGCCTCTACCATTAGAAACTATCATTTCCATATCTAATTTCCCACCCTTAGATAAAGTAGCGATAACTTGATCTTTATTTATAATTTCAATATCACTATCACATACAATATCACCAGCTGTTACGACTCTTTCCTCAGATACAGACAATCTAATCTTTTTAACCTCATCAGAATGATTTTTAATGACAATATTCTTTAAATTTAAGATAATAGCTGTTACATCTTCAACTATCCCATCGATAGTTTGAAATTCGTGCATAACACCATCAATTTTAACAGCAACAATAGCACTCCCTAGCATACTAGATAACATAACACGACGAAGTGCATTACCTATTGTTCTACCAAAACCTCTTTCCAAAGGTTCTAATTCAAATCTTCCGTAATTATCGCTTTCAACATAATCTGTTATTTTATAAATTGGTTTATCAAAGTTTAACATTTTTATACACTCCTTTTCTATTATCCACGTGGACGTTTTGGTGGACGACAACCATTATGTGGTACTGGTGTAACATCTGTTATTGAGGTTATCTCTAAACCTGCAGTTTGTAAAGAACGAGTAGCTGTTTCGCGTCCTGAACCTAATCCTTTACATCTAACCTCAACTTTTTTCATTCCCATATCAACAGCAGCTTTACCAGCAGCTTCTGCAGCCATACCAGCAGCGAATGGAGTTGATTTTTTGCTTCCTTTAAATCCTAAAGTTCCAGCTGAAGCCCAACTAATTGCATTTCCATCTTTATCACTTATTGTTACAATAGTGTTATTAAAAGTAGAATGGATAAAAGCTATGCCCTCTGGAACATTCTTTTTAACTTTACGTTTTCTTGGTTTATAAGCCATACTTGACCTCCTTTAGTAAATTATTTCTTCTTATTAGCAATTGTCTTACCTTTACCCTTACGTGTTCTAGCATTACGACTTGTTCTTTGACCACGAACTGGTAAACCTTTTTTATGACGAACACCTTGATAAGAATTAATTTCCATCTTGGTTTTAATGTTCATTGTAACTTCACGTCTTAAGTCACCCTCGATTGTATATTTATCAATCTCATCACGAATGCGACCTAATTCATCATTACTTAAATCTTTTGTTCTTTTGTTTTCAACTTTAGCATCACTCAATATTTTATTTGATAAGCTTCTACCTATACCATAAATAGAAGTTAATGCTATTTGAATTCTCTTATTATCTGGTATATCTACACCTTTAATACGTGCCACATTGCACCTCCTTAACCTTGTCTTTGTTTGTGTTTTGGATTTTCACAAATTATTATTTTTTTACCCTTACGATTAACGACTTTACATTTATCGCACATAGGTTTTACTGATGCTCTTACTTTCATATTATCCCTCCTAGTTACCCACGTCTTATCATAAACTGTATACCTAGTAAAATGCGAGAGCTAGACGGATTTTACTAGAAACGTGGTCTAATACAGTATTATATTTTTCTCCAAGTAATTCTTCCTTTAGTTAAATCGTACTCTGACAATTCAACTGTAACAGTATCACCTGGTAGGATACGGATATAATTCATACGAATTTTCCCAGAAAGATGAGCTGTGACGATATGCTTATTAGCTAATTCAACTTTAAACTGTCCTCCTGGAATAACTTCTAGAACTTTTCCATCTACCTCGATAGCACTCTTATTACTTGTCTTTTCTTGGATAGGTTTTTTCTTTTGATATTGTTTTTTATCCATCAATTTCACCTCTTTGTTAAAATTGTATATCCATCTTTAGTAACCAAAATCGTATGCTCAAAGTGAGCGGATGGTAAATTATCTTCAGTAACTATTGTCCAATCATCTTCTAACATATAAATGTCTGGACTACCCAAAGTAAGCATAGGTTCAACAGCAATCGTCATACCTGCTTTAAGGATAGGTCCTGTACCATTTAAACCATAATTTGGAACGTCGGGTTTTTCATGAACTTGATTACCAATACCATGACCAACTAACTCTTTAACAACACCTAAGTTGTTTTTAATAGCATAACTTTCGATAGCATTACTGACATCACCTAAGTGAACTCCATCTTTTACTTTACTTAAACCCTCAAATAATGATTTTTCCGTATCATCGAGTAATTTCTGAATTCTAGGCTTGACTTTACCTACTGGATAGGTCCAAGCTGAGTCACCATGATAACCTTTATAGCAAGCACCGATATCAATAGTTACGATATCACCATCTTTAAGCTTTCTATTACTAGGTATACCATGTACGACCTCTTCATTTACAGAAATACATACACTAGCTGGAAAACCATAAAGATTTAAAAATGATGGTGTCGCTCCACTTTTAATAATAAAGTCATGCGCTAATTTGTTTAATTCTTTAGTGGTAATGCCAGGTTCAATGAATGGTTTTAAATAATTGTGTGTATTACCTACGATCTCGCCAGCTTTTTTCATCAATTCGATTTCATATTCAGATTTGATGGTAATCATAAACTCTCCTCTAAAATACTACTAATTTGATTAAATGTTTCTTCTTTACTAGCACTATCTATTTCGATCAATTTTTCTTTATCTTTATAGTAATCTAGTAAAGGTTTCGTTTCATTCAAATAAGTTTCATATCTATTTGAGAAAGTAGCTAAAGTATCATCATCTCTTTTAACTAACTCACTGCCACAATTATCACAAATGCTATTCTTTTTTGGTTTACTTTCTTCAAAATTAACATTATATATCGCTTTACATTTTGGACAAGTTATTCTACCGACGATACGTTTTTCTAAAATTTCTTTTGGAACTTTAAGATTAATTGCATAATCGATTTTCAATATATCATCTAGCATCATCGCTTGTTTTAGATTTCTTGGAAAACCGTCAAATAAGTAATTACGATCATCTTTAACAGCTTCCTTAATTATTTTAATAATTATTTCATCACTAACAAGCTTTCCTTGTTCCATATCCTTTTTAATCTGTTTTGATAATTCATTTTCTTCTACTAAAGCATCTCTCAATAAATCACCAGTTGAAATATGTTTAAAATCATATTTAGAACAAATTAAATCAGATTGTGTTCCCTTACCTGCACCTGGTGCAGCAAGTAAGATTATATTCATAATATCATCTTCTTCTCTTACGATTTGTTTTTGAATAATTTCTAGTAACTAATTCACTTTCTAACTGTTTATAAGCTTCTAATGAAACACCAACGACGATAAGTAGTCCTGTTCCACCAATACTTATATTAGTTGAAAGACTAGAGAATGCTCCAAAGATAACAGGAATACCAGCTACAACTGCTAAGGAAGCAGCTCCGATAGTCGTTGTATTTTTTAATACTCTCTTGATATAATTTTCTGTTTCTTTTCCAGGTCTAATACCAGGAATATATCCACCATTTTTACTTAAATTATCAGATAATTCTTTTGGTTTTAATTGCATAAATGTATAAAAGTATGCAAATACGAATATTGAAACAATGTAAATTATAAATCCTGTTACTGAATTAGTAACTAAATATTTATTTACAAATAATGATATACTACTATTATTTTTAAACACCATTGCTATAATAGATGGAATTGATAATAACATCGATGCAAATATTACAGGCATAACACCAGTTGCATTTAATTTAAATGGTATGTAACTTTGACTTTTACCGTAACTACTTGTTGATTTATTAGCATATTGAATAGGTATACGTCTTTCAGTTGTTTC
The DNA here is from genome assembly GCA_947629265.1 of uncultured Bacilli bacterium. Classification (GTDB taxonomy): domain Bacteria; phylum Bacillota_I; class Bacilli_A; order RF39; family UBA660; genus HGM10857. Next base: position 7,558 of record CANRCZ010000003.1, read on the forward strand.
AATGAAGACAACTCCGACTAAGATAGCTATATAAATAATTGCGAATAAAACAAATTTTATTATACCAAAAGCCATAGCTTGTGTACTAGTTGTTACAACTAATTCATTCCATAAATTAACGAACATGTTTGGTATAGTTGCAATAATACCTGCCATGATAATCAATGATATACCATTACCTATACCTTTAGCTGTTATACGATCACCTAACCATAAACATAAAGCTGTACCAGCTGTCAATATTAATGAATATGATAAATGATCAACTACTGTACCTGTTTTTATAAATGCCACTGAATAAATGTATCCTTGAATAAAGGCCATTATAATACCTAAATATCTTGTGATACGATTTAACTTATCTCTACCAGTTTGACCTTGCTTTGCTAATTCAGAAAAGTAAGGTATGATATCCATCTGTAATAATGATGTTATGATAGATGCTGAAATATATGGTGAAACACCTAAAGCAAAAATTGAAAATTGCGATAATGCTCCACCTCCCATGACATTCAATAATTCCAAGAAACCTAAACTACCAGTGTCTACGGAATCTTTTACACCAGGTACTACAATAGCTGTACCTAATTTGAAAATAAATAATATCATGAAAGTAAAATATATTCTTTTTCGCAAATCTTTATTCTGTGGTGTGAATATTTGCTTAATCTCTGCAAACATTAAATCACCTCTGCTTTTCCACCTAACGCTTCTATTTGTTCTTTAGCTTTAGCAGAAAACTTATGTGCCTTAACTACTAATTTTTTCTCTAATGTACCTTTTCCTAGAACTTTAACACCATCTAATTGATTTTTTAAAATTCCCATTTCTTTTAATAATTCTGGAGTAATAACTGCATCATTTTCAAATTTATTTAAGTCACTTAAATTGATTACGGCATATTCTGTTTTAAATCTAGCATTAGTAAATCCTCTTTTACCAATTCTTCTGAATAATGGAGTTTGACCACCTTCAAAACCTAATCTAACTCCACCACCACTTCTGGCGTTTTGTCCTTTATGTCCATGTCCAGATGTTTTTCCTGTTCCACTACCAGGACCTCTACCAACTCTTTTAGCTACAGTAGTAGCGCCAGCGTTTGGTTTCATAGTATGAAGTTTCATTAAATCTCCTCTACTTTCTTACCGCGAAGTCTTGCAACCTCTTCTTTTGTTTTTTGAACTTTTAATGCATTTAAAGTTGCATATGCCATATTAATTTTAGTATTTGAACCAAGTGATTTAGATAAAATATCTTTTACACCAGCTAATTCAAGTACATAACGTACTGGACCTCCAGCTTTAATTCCTGTACCTTTTAAAGCAGGTTTAATGATTACTTTACTTGCACTTTGTACACCAATAGCTTCATGTGGTACAGTACCATTTACGATTGATACATTAATAATGTTTTTAGTAGCAGCTTCTGCAGCTTTTTTAATTGCATCTGGTACTTCGTTAGCTTTACCAGTTCCAATTCCAACTTTTCCTTTTCTATTACCTACAACAACAGTAGCTGAGAAACGGAAATGTCTACCACCTTTAGTAACCTTAGTTACTCTTTTGATGTCGATAACTTCTTCATCATATAATTTGATTTTCTTTGGACGTGGTTCTCTTTTTTTAGCATCTCTAGGTCTTTTATTGATTGGTTTTGTATTTTCCCTAGAATTTGCGTTTTCCACTACTTTATTAGTTTCTTCCACTTAAATCCTCCTTTAGAATATTAGACCGTTTTCACGTGCAGCCTCTGCTAAAGCTTTTACACGACCGTGATATAGATATCCACCTCTATCGAAAACGACTTTTTCTATTTTTGCTTTCTTAGCTCTTTTAGCTATAAGTTCCCCTACTTTAGTAGCAGCTTCAATGTTACCACCATTTTCAAGTTTTAACTCTTTATCGATTGTAGAAGCACTTACTAATGTAACACCTTTTTCATCATCAATGATTTGAGCAAAGATATTACTATTTGATCTAAACACATTAAGTCTTGGAACACTAGCTGTGCCTTCAACTTTAGCTCTAACACGAGCATGTCTAGCTTGACGAACTTCATTACGAGCTACTTTTTTTATCATAAGTATATCTCTCCTTTACTAAAAGCTATGCTGCTTTCTTTCCTTCTTTACGACGAATATATTCGTCTTTATAACGGATACCTTTTCCTTTATAAGGTTCAGGTTGTCTTATCTTTCTAATTTGTGCAGCAAATTCTCCAACAAGACATTTATCTATACCCTTAATTACCATTTCAGTATTACTTGGTACCTCAACAGTTAAACCCTCAGGTACATCGACATACACAGGATGTGAATATCCAGCATTTACAGTAATTTTATTACCTTGTACAGCGAAACGATATCCAACACCTACGATTTCTAATCTTTTTTCATAACCATCTGTAACACCTATAATCATATTTTTGATATTTGCATTAGCAGTACCATGAAATTTTTTATAAGCATCACTAGAACGTTTTACAGTTACTTCATTGTCGGTAACATCTATTGTTATATTTTCGTTAATTTCAGTAGAAAGTTCTCCTTTAGGACCTTTTACTGTAACGATATTGCCATTATTTGTAACTGTAACACCATTAGGTATTGTTAGTATTCTATTACCAATACGACTCATAAATAATCCTCTCTTTCTACCAAATGTATGCTAATACCTCGCCACCTAAAGATTCTTTTTTAGCTTCTTTTCCAGTCATAACACCTTTAGATGTTGACACGATAGCGATACCTAAACCATTTAAAACAGTTGGTATTTCTTCAGATTTAGCATATACACGTAATCCTGGTTTTGAAATTCTTTTCAATCCAGTAATAATACGTTCTTTATTGTTATATTTTAATGTTAGTACAATAATATTTTGAATATTATTTTTCTTAATTTTATAATCAGATATAAATCCTTCTTCTTTTAAGATACGTGCTATATCTTCTTTGATCTTAGATGCAGGTACCTCAACTTCTTTATATCTCATTTGGTTTGCGTTACGAATTCTCGTAAGCATATCTGCAATTGGATCTGTCAAATTAATTCCTCCTTACCAACTAGATTTTTTCATTCCTGGAATTTGTCCTTTGTATGCTAATTCTCTAAAGCATATACGACAAATACCATATTTTTTAAGTACAGCATGTGGTCTACCACAACGAGTACATCTAGTATATTCGCGTACTTTAAATTTTGGTTTTCTTGATTGTTTTATTTTCATGCTTAATTTAGCCATAATTTCCTCCTAATCCTACTTTTTGAAAGGCAAACCGATGCCTTTTAAAAGAGCTAGAGCTTCTTCATTAGTTTTTGCAGTAGTAACAAATACGATGTCCATACCACGAACCTTAACAACATTGTCAAATTCAATTTCGGTAAAGATTAATTGTTCATTAAGTCCTAACGTATAATTACCTCTACCGTCGAATGATTTTGGTGATATACCTCTAAAGTCCCTTACACGTGGTAGTGTAATACTTATTAATTTATCTAAGAAATTATACATATTTTCACCACGTAGTGTTACTTTACATCCAATTCCTTGTCCTTCTCTAATTTTAAATCCTGCTATAGCTTTTTTAGCTTTAGTTATAACTGGTTTTTGACCTGTTATTATCTCTAAGTCTTGCATTGCAGCTTCTAACATTTTAGAATTACCTGCTGCATCACCAACACCCATATTAATGACAATTTTATCTAATTTAGGTATTTCCATAACATTTTTATAAGCAAACTGTTCTTTTAAACTAGGTACGATTTCTTTATTATATTTTTCTTTTAGGCGGTTCATAAATTTCCTCCTCTCAGCTAATCAAGACTTTCGCCTGATTTTTTTGCAATTCTAATTTTTTTACCTTTTTTATCAATTTGATGTCCTACTCTGGTTCTCTTCTTAGTCTTTGGATCGATCATCATTACATTTGAAGCGTGAATAGCTGCTTCTCTTTCTTCGATACTACCAGCTGATTGTCCATTACCTTTAACATGTTTTTTAACGATGTTAACTCCCTCAACAACAACGCGGTTATCTTTCTTTAATACCTCGATAATCTTTCCTTCTTTACCTTTATCTTTACCAGCTATGACAACAACTTTATCTCCTGTTTTAAAGTTCATGTTCTTCCTCCTTCAGGCTATAACACTTCTTTTGCAAGTGATACAATCTTCATATAATCTTTATCACGAATTTCACGTGCTACTGGTCCGAAAACACGAGTGCCAACAGGTGACTTATCATCTTTGATAATTACACATGCGTTATCATCAAACTTGATATATGACCCATCTTTTCTTCTAAGACCAGATTTTGTTCTAACAATAACAGCCTTAACAACTTTACCTTTTTTGACTGTTCCGTTAGGTATTGCTTTTTTAACAGTAACAACAACTGTATCTCCAATATTACCTGTTTTAACTTTGCTGCCACCTAGAACACGGATGACTGATACTTCACGAGCTCCAGAATTGTCAGCGACTTTTAAACGGCTTTCTTGTTGAATCATATTCGGTCCTCCTTTACAATTATAATATAATTGCTTTCTCTACTATTTCCACTAAACGATAGTGTTTTGTTCTAGATAGTGGTCTTGTTTCAGTAATACGTACTGTATCACCGATTTTAGCTTCATTTTTTTCATCATGAACAGCATATTTTTTTGAACTTTTTACACGTTTTCCATATAATGGGTCTTTTTTATAAGTCTCTACTAATACAGTAATAGTTTTATCAGTTTTATCGCTGACTACTTTACCAACTAGTCCTTTTTTTACATTCTTTTCCATTATTTTACCTCCCCATCTAATTCACGTTCTTTTAAAACTGTTTTCATACGTGCAACTAATTTTCTAAGTTCTCTTATTCTTGAAGGTTTTTCTAAGCTTCCTGTAGCTTGACTAAAACGAAGATTGAATAATTCATGCTCAGTTTCTTCGATTTTCGCATTTATTGCTTCATTAGATAATTCTCTAATTTCTGTCATCTTCATTTTTATCACCGCTTTCTTTCTTTACAAATTTACATTTGATTGGAAGCTTGTGCATTGCAAGTCTTAAAGCTTCACGAGCTACAGCTTCTTCAACACCTGCAACCTCAAACATTATTTTACCTTCTTTTACAACAGCTACCCATTGTTCTGGTTGACCTTTACCTTTACCCATACGAGTTTCTAATGGTATTTTAGTTAATGATAAGTGTGGGAAAATATTAATCCAAATTTTACCACCACGTTTCATATAACGGTTCATAGCTACACGAGCAGCTTCGATTTGTTGTTGTGTAATCCATGCACCCTCCATAGCCATTAAGCCATAGTCACCAAAATGAAGAGTAGTATTACCTTTAGCTTTACCTTCATATGGTAGACGATGTGGTCTACGATATTTAGTTCTTTTTGGTATTACTGCCATTTACATTACCTCCTTTTTGTTTTGAGGTAAGGATTTCACCTTTATATATCCATACTTTAACACCGATTTTACCATAAGTTGTATTAGCTTCTTTATGGGCATAATCGATATCAGCTCTTAATGTATGTAAAGGGATAGTTCCTTCTGTATAACCTTCTGTACGAGCCATATCTGCTCCGCCTAAACGACCTGATACGGAAGTTTTAATTCCTAATGCTCCAGCTTTCATTGTATTTCTAATAGCTTTTTTCTGAGCTATTCTAAATGATACTCTGTTTTCAATTTGATGAGCTATATTTTCTGCTACTAGATTAGCATCGATATCAGGTTTTTTAATTTCTTTTATTGATATTTGAACATCTTCATCAGACACTTTAGATAAATCTGCTTTTAATTTATCAATCTCTTCACCACCATGTCCAATAATGACACCTGGTTTAGCTGTATTGATTATAACGTTAGTTTTACCGTTAGCTCTTTCAATTAAAATACTTGAAACAGCTGCGTTTTTTAACTTTTTATCTAAAAACTCTCTGATTTTGATATCTCTATTTAAGTATGTAGCAAAATCTTTATTTTCTGCATACCAATCTGATTGCCAAGTTTTATTAATTCCTAATCTCATTCCATTAGGATTTACTTTTTGACCCACGAGTTTTCCTCCTTACTATTTTTCATCACTAACAACGATTGTTATATGACTTGATCTTTTCTTGATTGGATCGATGTGTCCTCTTGATCCAAATTTGAATCTTTTTAATGTTCTTCCTTCGTTAACATATGCTGTTTTAACATATAAATTAGCTTTGTTTAAGCCTAAATTATTTTCAGCATTAGCTACTGCAGAAGTTAATACTTTTTTAGTAATTCTTGCTGCTTCTTTATTTAGATTACTTAATATTTTGTCAGCTTCAGTGACATCTTTTCCTCTAATTAAATCTACTACTAAACGGGTTTTACGAGGAGAGATGCGAACACCTTTAGCGATTGCTCTTGCTTCCATTTATATTCTCCTTCCTAATCCCTATTTTTTAACTTTGTCATCGCCATGTCCACCAAATTTGCGTGTCAATGCGAATTCTCCTAATTTATGTCCAACCATATCTTCTGTTACATAAACAGGAATAAAATCTTTACCATTATGAACAGCAAATGTGTGTCCTACAAATTCAGGAAAAATTGTTGAACGGCGAGACCATGTTTTTATAACTTCTTTTTTGTTATCTTCATTTAATTTTTGAACCTTATCAAATAAATGTTTATCAACAAAAGGTCCTTTTTTAATACTTCTTGCCATCTAAATCATCCTTTCCTATTTTTTACGACGACGTACAATTAACTTATCAGATGCATTTTTATTTTTACGAGTTTTATATCCAAGAGCTGGTTTACCCCAAGGAGTAACTGGCCCTTTACGTCCGATAGGTGCACGACCTTCACCACCACCATGTGGATGGTCATTAGGGTTCATAACAGAACCACGAACAGTTGGACGAATTCCCATGTGTCTTTTACGTCCTGCTTTTCCTAAATTAACTAATTCATGATCAGCATTTCCTACCTCACCAATAGTAGCACGGCAAGTACTTAATACTTTTCTAACCTCACCACTAGTTAAACGAAGTAATGTATATTTTCCCTCACGTCCTAATATTTGAACGCTTGAACCAGCTGAACGAGCCATTTGGCCACCTTTGCCAGCCATTAGTTCAACATTGTGAACCATTGTTCCTTCAGGAATGTTTGCAAGTGGTAAGCAGTTACCAACTTTGATATCAGCATTTTCGCCACTTTCTATTTTATCTCCAACTTTTAAATTTTTAGGAGCTATAATATATCTTTTTTCGCCATCAGCGTAAGTAATTAAAGCAATGTTTGAACTTCTATTTGGATCGTATTCGATTGATGAAACTGTTCCGATAACACCGTCTTTATTTCTTTTGAAATCGATGATACGATATTTTCTTTTAGCTCCACCACCTTGGTGTCTTACTGTAATACGACCTTGATTGTTACGACCTCCGTTTTTCTTTAGTGTAACAGTCAATGATTTTTCTGGTGTTGACTTGGTAATTTCTTCATTGACTAATGTTGTCATACCACGTCTACCAGGTGTTGTTGACTTATAACTTTTTATAGCCATGTTATCTCCTCCTAGTTAAGTTCAATAGAACTTCCTTCTTTTAATTTAACAATTGCTTTCTTTACTTTATTTGTTTTACCAGTATAACGTCCAACACGTTTTTTCTTAGGTTTAACGTTAACTGTATTTACTTTTTCAACTTGAACGTCGAATAATTTTTCAACAGCTTGTTTAATTTGTGTTTTATTAGCATTGACGTCAACGCTAAATACAACAACATTGTTTTCTGCTAAAGAAGCTGTCTTTTCAGTTATGATTGGTGACTTAATTACTTTTCTATAAGCACTATTCATTAAGCAAGCACCTCCTCGATAGCTTTAATAGCTTTCTCAGTAATGATCATGTTATCTGAAGCAACAACATCATAAGTATTGATTTCATCGCTTTGTAATAAGATGACATTACTTAAATTACGTGTAGCTAAAATCATATTTTCATTTAATTCTTCTACAACGATAATAACTTTTTTATCAACTTTTAAGTTTTCTAGTACTTTCTTCACATCTTTAGTTTTGTTAGTTTCGATATTGAAATTGTCGATAACGATTAGTTCTTTATCGATTACTTTGTAAGCTAAAGCTGATTTAAGTGCTAATCTTCTTTCTTTACGATTCATCTTTTTATCGTAACTTCTTGGATGTGGTCCAAATACGACTCCACCTTTTATCCATTGTGGTGCACGTGTACTACCTTGACGAGCACGTCCTGTACCTTTTTGACGCCATGGTTTTCTTCCACCACCGCTTACCTCACTACGTGTTTTAGTATCATGAGTACCTTGTCTTAAAGAATTTCTAGTTAAAGTTAAAGCATCATATAAAACTGCATCATTTGGAACTATTCCCCAAATTTCTTCATTTAAAGTAATGTCCCCTACTTTTTTACCTTCAATATTTAAAACATCTTGTTTTTTCATATTAACCTCCTAGTTATTTTCACTTTCTTGAGTTTCTTCAGTTGTTTCTGGAGTTTCTTCTATATCACTTGGTTCTTCTGTAACAGTTTCTTGAACAGGTGTTACCTCTTCTACAGTCTCAACCTCAGTAATGTATGAATTTAATTCTTCAGTTTCATTTACTTTATCAGGATTTTTTACAGCAGTTTTAATAATTACTAATCCTTTTTTAGGTCCTGGAATATTACCTTTAACTAAAATAACATTGTTTTCTAAATCAACTTTAACAATTTCAAGATTTTGAATTGTAACAGTATCTGTACCCATATGACCTGGTAAAGCTTTGCCTTTAAATACACGCATTGGTCTCATTGTACCCATTGAACCTGGTCCTCTATGATAATGTGAACCATGTCCCATAGGTCCTCTTGATTGGTTGTGTCTTTTAATAACACCTTGGAACCCTTTACCTTTAGAGGTTCCTGTTACATCAATAACTTCTCCCTCAGTGAAGATATCAGCTTTGATTTCATCTCCAACTTTGTAATTATTGATATCTACACCTCTTATTTCTCTAAAGAAGCGCTTAGGTGTAGTATTAGCTTTGTTAGTAATACCAACAGAAGCTTTTGTAGCTAACTTTTCTCTCTTTGTATCAAATCCTAATTGAATTGCCTCATAGCCATCGTTTTCGATAGTTTTAACTTGTGTTACCACATTTGGTTCTACCTCGACGATAGTTACAGGAATTAATTTGCCGGATTTTGTAAATACTTGAGTCATATCGCCTTTACGGCCTAAGATTCCTTTCATATTTCCTCCTTATATTATAGCTTTATTTGAATATCAACACCGCTTGGAATTTCTAGATGTTGTAACGCATCTATAGTTTCCTTACTTGGATTATTGATAACAATAAGTCTCTTGTGTGTTTTTTTTTCGAATTGTTCACGTGAATCTTTATATTTGTGAACAGCTCTTAAAATAGTAATTTTTTCTATTTCGGTTGGTAGTGGTACTGGACCGCTTACTTCTCCGCCTGTTCTTTTAACAGTTTCAACGATTTTAGCGCAAGCATTATCTAATTTTCTATGTTCAAATGCTTTTAATCTAATGTTTACTTTTGTTTTAGACATTATTGTATATCCTCCTTTCGCCTATATCTAGTATAGACTTGCTCCGTGTAAAAACCTGATTTACCAGTTTCAACTTTTATTTTTTTACAACTTAACCTGGCGTATCAGCAACCTCACACATCTAAGCATGCCACACTCATCATTATACATAATAAATATATGAAAATCAAGCTTTTTTTAAACTTTTTTTATTTTTATTTCAAAAAAAATAAAAACACCTTAGTGTTTCTATTTATTCAAATAATACATTAAAGTTATTCCTAATATACATAGGGATATTCCTAAGAAGATAAAACTTAGATCGTCCCATATTACAAGGGCAATAATACCAAAAACTAATGTATAAAAGAAACCGATTTTCGATTTTACTACCTTATTAGGTTTATCAGATTTTAAATTTATATCATATGTATGTTTACAATATCTTTTATTAACAGGTGGAAATTCCATATAAGAATTACCATATTTACCAACTAGATAATTATGAGGATTATTCACGATAGGTAACTCAGTATCTTCAAATTTAACATATTGAACTGGATATATATCACTATATTTATAAGTAAAAGGTTTATTAGGATTTTTAAATGTCCATGTTAAATCATCAGCGAAATATTCTGAATTTTTACATAACTTACCATAAAATTTAGCATTAAAACGATATAGAGCTTTTAAAGGAATAGGATTTATATATAGTGTTTCAAAGAATATAATAATCGGCATCAAGATCGTATTAAATAATCTAAATGGTAAATCAATATATTTTTTATTAGACATGTGATCATATATAAATATATCAATAAAAATACCATCACAATCCTTTAGACGATTTGGTAATAAACGACTATTTATCTCTCTTATATAAGTTTTCTTCTTTCTAATTTTCATAGCTGGCCAAGTAACAGTATATTTTTTGCTTTTTTCATAACAATGGTAACAATACTTACGTTTTGGTAAATCTTTGTCTAAAGCTTTTATAAATTTTTTAAACTCATCTCTAGACATAGCTATATCCATATCATCATCCCATGGAATAAAGCCTTTATGTCTAACAGCTCCTAGACAAGAACCTGATGATAAAAAATAAGTAATATTATGTTTTTTACATATTGCATCAATATCTTTCATCATCTCTAAAAGTTCTAACTGTAATTCACGAACTGTTACCTTGCTGCCATCAGCGAACTGTTTTACAATATACTCATTTTCCATAATAAATCCTCACTTCTTTCAAATTATATCATAATAATTATTATATTTGCAATAAATTACTTTGTCTTAAAATTCATCTATTAAAATTATATAGTTGTTAATTTATTTTAATAACACAATAAAAAATAAGCCGTATGACTTATTTAACAAATGGAATTAATCCCATAAAACGAGCTTTTTTTATCTCATTCGCTATATGTCTTTGATGTTCTGCACAAGCACCTGTAATTCTTCTTTGTAGAATTCTACCTTTATCGTTACTTATATATTTTTTTATAACTTCTACATTTTTATAATCAACTGGCTTACCAGCACACATTTGACAAACTTTTTTCTTTTTTCTACGAAATTCTGCCATGTTTATCCTCCTTTATTTATTCTAGGAAGTTATCATCGATCGATACACTATCACCAAATTCAGCGAAAGGATCGTTATCATTAATGTCGACATTTGGTGTATTATCAGGTATATATGTTGGTTCTGGTTGGTAATCATATGGTGATGAATTATTAGTGTTTCTAGAACCTAAAAATTCAATCCTCTCAGCAACGATATCCGTCGTATAGACCTTTGCGCCATCTTTTTCATAACTCCCCGTTTGAATACGTCCCTCAACCGCTATTTGTGAACCTTTATCTTGAAATTTACATAAATTTTCAGCTTGTTTATTCCAAACGACAATGTTTGGAAAATCAGCTGTAACATTACCATTTTTATCAGGCATACGATTTATACCGATACTAAAACGGCAATATGGAACATTGGCACCTGTATATTTCAATTCAGGTTTAGCTGTTAAACGACCTATTAACATTACTCTATTCATAATATTACCTCTTAATTTTCAATTTTTGTTATTAAATGACGAATAATATCACCACTTATTAATGCTAAACGATCAAATTCATTTATAGCTTTATCATCTTCGCTTTCAATAGTGAATAGGTAATAATGACCACTCTTGAACTTTTTGATTTCATAAGCTAAATCTTTTTGACCTAAATCTTGTTTATCGATTAATTTAGATCCATTTGATGTTATAACATTTTCAAAATTAGCAACAGTTTTTTCCATGTCATCATCGCTTAATGTTGGTCTAACAATAAACATAATTTCATATTTACGCATTTCTACACCTCCTTACGGTCTATTGGCTTTTATAATAAAAGCAAGGAGCAAATTAATACTCGCTTAAGATTATAACAAATTAATTTATTTTTGTAAACACTTTATAATCAAATTTTAAACATTAAATCTAAATAAGCAGATATCGCCATCTTGCATTACGTATTCTTTGCCCTCGATACGTAACTTTCCAGCTTCTTTTACTTTTAATTCATTACCATATTCTTTTAGATCATCATAGCTCATAACCTCAGCTTTAATAAATCCTCTTTCAAAATCACTATGAATAATACCTGCACAACTTGGTGCTTTCATACCTCTTTTAAAAGTCCAAGCTTTAACCTCATCCTTACCAGTTGTAAAGAATGTCGCTAAACCTAAAAGTTTATATGTAGCTTTTATAAGTTTATCTAAACCACTTTCTTTAATACCTAAATCAGCTAAAAATTCCATTTTATCATCGTCGTTTAATTCACTTAATTCCGACTCTATTTTAGCACTGACGATAACGACCTCAGAATCTTCACCCTTAGCATATTCTATGACACGATCAACATATTCATTACCATTAACGATATCCGTTTCATCCACATTAGCCATATATATTATCGGTTTAAGAGTTAAAAAATTAAAATTTTTGATTAACTTTAGCTCATCTTCTTTAAATTCTAACTTTCTAAGTGGTATATTTTTTTCTAAAGCCTCTTTTATTCTAGTTAATAAACCAGCCTCTAATTTAATATCTTTATCACCAGTCATCATAGCTTTTTTACCAATTCTATTTAATCTAGTATTAGTTACCTCTAAATCAGATAACATAAGTTCAACATTGATTATCTCAATATCTCTAATTGGATCGACACCACCCTCGACATGAATTATATTATCATCTTCAAAACACCTTACTACCTCGACGATCGCATCAACCTCTCTAATATGGCTTAAAAATTGATTACCAAGTCCCTCACCTAAAGATGCTCCTTTAACTAAACCAGCGATATCAGTAAATTCATATGAGGTCGGTGTTAATTTATTTGGCATATATAAATCTTCTAGTAACTCCAAACGTCTATCAGGTACTGTTACGGTACCGACATTAGGATCAATAGTTGCAAAAGGGTAATTAGCCGCTAATATATTTTTTTTCGTAATCGCATTAAATAGGGTTGATTTTCCAACATTTGGTAATCCTACTATTCCTGCTGTTAAACTCATAAAATCACTCTTTCTATATATTAAATAGTTGTATAAGTACCAACACCAATTGGGAAATTAATTAAATACCATAAACAAATTAATAATAACCAGAAAATCATAACACATAAAATGATAGGTAACATAACTTTTAAAGTTCCAAAAATACTAACTTGTTTCTTCTCATCAACGCGGTATTTCTCTAAGAACGCTAACATAATTATGAAATAAACAAAGAATGGAGTTATAGATTTACCGATAGCATCCGCTACTTTATAAATGAACAATGTAAAGTTTGGTGTTATATTAGCACGCATAAATAAAGGTACGATCGTTGGTGTTATCAATTGCCATTTAGTTATTACATCTGGTATAAAAATACTGATTATAATAACGACAAAGAAGAAAACGATAATAAGGGGTAAACCTGATATTTGTAATGTGCTTACCATTTCCACTAACTTAGCCCCAATAACCTCACCGATATTAGTCCAATTTATAATCGCTGTAAGTTGTGATATAAAGAACATAAGAACAAACATAAAACCTAAATTTTCAAAGTTCTTAGATAAACTCAAACTATAATCGTTACTACTTTTGATATTTCCTGATATCTTACCATAGATGAAACCGCTTATCATCATAATCAATGCTAGAATGATAACAATTCCCTCTTTAAATGGTGAACCATCACCGAACAATTTAGCGACATATGTACTAGCATCGTGATTTAATAATAATCCAGCTCCTGGTAAGTCAATATCGATTATCATGTAGATTATAAATAATACAAACAATAAACTTGATATTGTTGCACAAATAACACCTTTTTTAGAAATATTTAATTCTTGTTCTTCTTTAAGGGCTATTTGACGTTTTGGATATTTAGGTAAAATAAACCTACCAATTAACATAGTTAAGAAATAAGTTAAAATAACTGTTGATGCAATCATTATATATATATTAGAATATAGACTATAAGTATAAGATTTATCGACATCAAAGGAAGCTGATAATTGGGTTATATCACCTAATAAATAATCATTATAATTAAAAATAATTCCTGTTCCATATCCTAAAGTAATACCTAAATAAACGGTTATAATACCGATAATAGGATTTTTATCTAAGTATTTATACGCTACACCGACAAACGGTAACAAAAATAAATAGCTGTAGTCACCTATTACGGTACTTATGATACCTATTAGTACAGTTACAAAGATAATAACGTTTAATTTAACTTTCTTAATAGGTGAAAAAACAGCATTAAGTAGACCACTTTTTTCACATATACCAATTCCAAGTAGTGATATAATAACTACTACTAATGGTAAAAAATTTTGAAAGTTACTAATAACATTACCTATTAAATATTTAATACCACTTACACTGATAATATTTTTAACTGTTACTATATTATCTTCTAAGACACCATTATTTATGATTGTTTTACTAGCTTGAAAACCGACAAATTTTAAAATAAAACTCAAAATAGCTATAACAACAGCTAGTACTATAATGGTGGACACGGGACCATGAGTACTATTTTTTTTCTTTTTATTTCTCATTATATCCTCCTATAATTTAATTACTTTTTTTATTTTTTTATTAAAATCAATTCTAGATAACATAATACACCTACCACATTTAACACATTTTATTTTTATATCAGCACCTATCCTTACAATAGCAAATTCATTAGTTCCACAAGGATGGTCTTTCTTCATCATGACGATGCTACCTAGTTTATAATCATGCATTATGGATCACTAGTTTGTTGTATGGTATTTCGATATTATGTTTATCTAGTTCTAATTTAATCTCACGCCTTAATTTTCTAGCTACCTCAAGATGCCTCATTGGTTTAGTTTCAACTGAAATTTGATATTCGATACCAGATGAATTCAAATTAGAAATACCTAGTAATGTTACCTCACTTTTAATGTATTCTAATTCATCAGTTAATCTTATGCATAATTGATTTAAAATCTTTTCTACTTTTTCAATTTTCATCTCATAAGCTACCTCAAAAGATACTAATGCTAATGAAGACTCTAAACTATGATTTATAACTTGTGTTATATTGTGATTAGCGATGATTAAAACCTCACCAGTATGTGACTTAATTTTAGTCGTTTTTAATCCTAAAGCGATAACCTCACCTTTAAAGTCATTGATAGTTACAACATCACCAACTGCATATTGATTTTCTAATGTAATAGAAGCTCCTTGTAAAATATCTTTTAAGATATCTTGGAAAGCTAAACCGATTACAGCACTGACTAATCCTAATGAGGTAATTATACTACTTGTTTGAATACCAAATATTTGTAAAATAACGATTACATTGATAATAATTATCAAACATTTTGCAATATTGTTAATAAGTACCTCGATAGATCTAGATCTTCTTTTATCGATATATCTATTTTTTTTACGGAACACTTTTTTAGTAATTTTTTTAATTAATGTATAAACTATGAAAGAAATTAATATAGAAAAAATCGGACCGATAATTTCTTTTATTAAAATTGGTTCGTAAATGTTTTTAAGATCAGTAAAAAACATTTTATCACTCCTTTATGTTTAATACTTCTAAAATACGATTTAGATCAGCTACATTAGTAAATGATATGATTATTTTTTTATCTTTTATTTTTATTTTAGTATCTAATTTATCTCTTAACATATTTTCAACATAAGTATAATCGTTATTATCATTATGTTTAGGTTTGTTGATTTTGACTTTTTTTTCTAAGTTTTCATCGGAAGCGATATTTTCGATATCACGAACATTCATATTTTCATCGACGATTTTATTCGCTAATTCGATAATTTTATTATCATCTTCTAATTTACTTAATATTCTAGCATGTCCCATCGTTATATCTTTACTGTTTACCATGTTTTGAACCTCTAATGGTAATCTTAATAAACCTAAGATATTAGTGATATGACTACGGCTTTTACCTACTTTTTTAGCTAATTCATCTTGGGTTAAATGTAGTTCATCTAACATTAATTTATAAGCTGAAGCTTCTTCGACAGCTGATAAGTTTTCTCTTTGTAAATTTTCAAGTAAAGCGATCTCCATCATCTGTTCATCGGAAAAATCTCTTATAATAGCTGGTATTTTAGTAAGTCCGGCTTTTTTAGCAGCGCGAAATCTTCTTTCACCAGCGATGATATAGTAACCTTTAATACTTTTTTTAATTAGGATTGGTTGAAAAACACCATGTTCTTTTATAGACTCGGTTAATTCATCCAAAGCTTCGTTATCAAAAGTTTTTCTAGGTTGATATGGATTTGGTCTTAATTCATCTAAGTCTATCTCAAATATTTCTTCGTTATTTATGTTATCGTAAATATTTTTTTCAAATGACTCGATATCTAGGTTTTCGGTATTGAATAATTGTTCTAAACCTCGACCTAAAGCTCTTTTTTTATTCTCCATTACGTTCGATCACTTCCTTAGCTAAGTTAAGATATGCTTCTGTTCCTCTACTTGTTGAATCGTATAGTATTATTGGTTTTCCATGACTTGGTGCTTCTGATAGTTTAACAAGTCTAGGTATTATTGTATCGTATACTCTTTCTTTAAAGTAACTTTTTATTTCTTCTACTACCTCTAATCCTAAGTTTGTTCTAGCATCTAACATTGTAAGAAGAACGCCCTCGATATCTAAGGTTGGATTTATGTCTTTTTGAGCTAGCATAATTGTACTTAATAGTTGCATTATTCCCTCTAGTGCAAAGAATTCACATTGTACAGGAATAATAACTGAATCAGCAGCTGTTAAAGCGTTTATGGTAAGAATACCTAATGATGGTGGACAATCGATTATTATGTAATCGAATAGATCTTTCGCTGGTAGCAAGTGTTTTTTTAGTTGACCACCTGATTTAAATGATGGATCTAATTTTGATTTTTCAACTAATTCTGTATCGATACCAGCTAGGTTAATAGTAGCTGGTATAGCATATAGATTTTTACTTTTAGTTTTGATTACTACGTCTGATAATTCAGCTCTATCATTTAACAAATCGTATACACTTAAATTATAATCACTTTTTGAAATACCTACTCCTGTTGTTGAATTTCCTTGTGGATCTAGATCAACTAGTAGGACTTTCTTTTTTAGATATCCAAGTGATGCGGAAAGGTTAATACTGGTTGTTGTTTTACCTACGCCACCCTTTTGATTAACTAATGCTATAATTTTCCCCATATTCTTCACCATCTCTTTAATAATCTACTATCCATTTTATCATAAATAGTTATAAAAATCTATCATTTTATGACAATTATTTTATGACATGAAATCATTGTTATAATAAAAAAAGAAGATAATCTATAACTTTTCGATTTCTTCTATACTTAAGCCTGTGTTTCTAGATATAACGTCAAAAGGAATACCATCAGTTTTTAGATTTTTAGCGATTTCGTTGGCTTTTTTCAATTCTCCTTGATTTATTCCTTGTTCTAAGCCATCTTCTCGAGCTTCGATGATTAGAGTGTTTCTTTCCATTTCTTCACGACTATAATCTGTGTATAGTTCCACAATGTCTTTATCCCTACTCCTTTTCTCTATCTCTTCTACTAGTTTTCCTTTTGTTTCTTTTGACATTAGATCATCACCTATCGCTTCCTCTATTTCTTCTAAGCTTGTTGCAGTTAATAATTTGCACAATCTCGCTTTCTTTTCTTCATCTTTAGTATAACACATTTTTATCCCTCTTACCATATCTACGGAGATTATTTCGATATTTTCACTTAATATTTTTCCACTTTCGTTTCTTAAATAATATCTTGAACATATCTTTTCTTGTCCACAATCAAAATTATTTAAACCTATTTGAATGGTCTTATTAATCTGACTATAGTTATTATCTCCTCTTTCTAATTGTCTAGAGTGTACATTACATAAGTATACTAAATTTCTCTCTTGTATTCCTCTAGAACTATTATTATTTAATTCGATATTTATCATATCGCCATCGTAGTCTAACAATAAGTCTACTTGTTCTCTTCTTTCTTTTTTGTTATATAACTCCAATTCCCTAGTTTTGATTTTCAATCTTCCTGTTATTTTTTCTAGAGGAATATCTGTTATAATCGATATTAAACTTTCTAGTATGTCGACATTCTTTTCCCTATTTAAAATATCAGTAAATACGAAATCAAATGTCATTGGCAGTAACTTTAATTCTTTTTTATTTATGGTATTAATATTTTTCATAATACCCTCCTTTCTGAAACCATGATATAAAAATCAAAAATATTTTTCAAATTACAGTTTTTCGCATTTTTGTTTAAAAAAATCGGCCTAAACTCAATTTCTGCTTAAGCAGAAATTAACGTTTTTTTCAAATTTCTGAGCGATTTTTGAATTTCTGTAATTTTTAAAAAATCGTACGCCATTATTCGACAATCGCTAGTTTACCCTTTAATTTCAACATAAAACCATACTAAAAATTTTTTTTAAATTTTTATACAAAATTTCAGATTTATTAAGAAAATACCATTTTTCAACATATTTTGACCAACGTTTTTAAATGTAAATCATTGATTATTGGGGTGGTAATATTAAATTCCATGCATCTTGTCCAAATTCATCGTGTACTTTGCCTGTAGTTTGAATACCAGATTTTAGAACAATGACGGGCCGGAACCCGAGTGGGTGATAGCTGTAGCAGTAGGAAGAACCACCTTTCGAAGTCGCGTAAAGCAAGCAAGAGTCACCGTTACCGAGATCAGTTCCAGTATAGGTAGTAGCAAACCAATACTCTGATCCAGTTGTTCGTAATGAATTACTAGCAGGAGTAATAGCGTCAAACTCAGCTTTAGTCATAGCATATGCATGCTCTGCATATGTTGAATTTAAATATTGGTCTTTGGCACGTGCATCTAAGTTAGCTATACTATCACTTGCCTTAGGTCCATGATAGTAACATTCAGGTTGGCCGGCGTGGACTAGATAAACTTTTCCACTTTGTTTTTTTAATACACGCCAACCTTTTAACGTTGTTTTTAAATTTTCGCTCGAACACCATTCTACACTTGAATTTTTACTCTGTCCACTTTTATAACCACCAAATCCTACTTGTGCTGGAATATCAGCTGATGAACTCCATGTACCTGCATTATACGCTACATAATCCCCTACTTGTGCTTTTTCTGATAAATCATATGGAACTTTTTTCTCTAAATCAGATACTTGCTTCTTTAAATCATCAATTTGTACTAATGATTTATTAATTACGTCATCTAAAGCAGCTTTTACAGTTGTAGTTTTTCCATCTTTTCCAGTATAGCTCACTCCTGCACTAGTATATTCATCTAGTCCTCTACTTACACCATTCATTAATGCTACTCCTATTAATAGTCCAAAAGCAAAGACAAATCTTTTTTTATCAAAAATTCTTGTTAATATTTTTTTCATTTAATCACCTCTATTATTAAAATAAATATTACTATATCTAAATATTACCATTTAATTTGACAAAATAATTTTATTGTAACCATTTAGTTTCATGTTATTTTTTAAGGATAGCCTAACAGTTACAATTTAAATAAAAGGTGATTTTAGGTGTATCTAAAAAATTTAAAAAAGCTAAGGTTAGAGAACGAATACACTCAAGAATATATTGCGAAATATTTAAAAATAAATCGTGTCGTTTATTCTAGATATGAAACTGGTGTTAGAGATATACCAGTAGACTTACTAATCCAACTATCAAAGCTTTACAACAAAAGTATAGATTATATTGTAGAAAACGAAAAAAAGTTAGACTAATCATCTAACTCTTTAAGCTTGTCAATTAATTCATTCTTCTTCATAGAAGAATATCCTTTAATACCTTTTTCCTTTGCTAAATCCTTTAAATCAGCTATAGATAAATCATCGATACTAGCTTCCTTAAAATCAGACTCATCAATTTCACCATCATCATTAGGTAGACAACCATTATTAACTAAATACTTAATTTGTTCCTTAGTTAAAGTTTCTTTCTCTAATAACGCATTAGCAATTAAATCCAATAAATCCATATTTTCCTTAATTACCTTAGTAGCTTTTTTATAACAATCATCAATAATAGAACGCATCTCTTGATCGATTTCAAAAGCTACCTGACTTGAGAAATTACGGCTTTTATTATAATCTCTACCTAAGAAGACACTACCTTGTTGTTGCTCTAACTGCATAGGACCTAACTTACTCATACCATACTCAGTAACCATAGCACGAGCTATCTTAGTAGCTTGCTCAAAATCATTGTGAGCTCCCGTTGTTACCTCTTTAAAAATCAACTCTTCAGCGATACGACCACCAAGTAGACCACATATCGTTTCAAGTAACTCATTCTTAGTAGATAAGAAAGTTTCCTCCTTAGGTAACATTAAATTGTAACCACCAGCTTGCCCTCTTGGTATAATAGTTATCTTTTGAACCTCATTAGCGCCATCTAACTTAATACCTAAAACAGCATGACCAGCCTCATGATAAGCTACTACTTTCTTCTCATGTTCCGTATACTTACGACTTACCTTAGCTGGACCCATCAAAACACGATCATGAGCTTCATCGATCTCAGCCATCGTAATCGCTTTCTTACCACGTCTAACCGTAAGCAAAGCTGCCTCATTAAGTAAATTTTCAAGATCAGCACCACTAAAACCTACTGTTCTTTCAGCTATATTTTTTAAAGTGATACCCTCAGCAAAAGTCTTGTTTTTAGCATGAACCTCAAGTATTTCCTCACGACCTTTTTTATCAGGAAGAGATACCTGTACTTGCCTATCAAAACGTCCTGGACGTAGTAAAGCTGGATCTAAGACGTCAGGTCTATTAGTTGCAGCAATAATGATAATTCCCTCATTAGCACCAAAACCATCCATCTCAGTTAATAATTGGTTAAGTGTTTGTTCTCTCTCATCATGACCACCACCGATACCAGAACCTCTTTGACGTCCAACAGCATCGATCTCATCAATAAAGATCAAACATGGAGCACTATGCTTAGCTTGTTTAAACATATCACGAACACGGCTAGCTCCAACACCGACAAATAATTCAACAAAATCAGAACCACTTATATAATAAAATGGTACATTAGCTTCCCCAGCTACCGCTTTAGCTAATAAAGTTTTACCAGTTCCAGGAGGACCTACTAATAAAACACCCTTAGGTATTCTAGCGCCCATCTTTTGGAACTTAGCAGGATTTTTAAGAAAATCAATTAACTCTTGAACTTCCTCTTTTTCCTCAGCTAAACCAGCTACATTCTTAAATGTTACTTTATCCTTATCTTCATTCAAACGAGCTCTACTTTTACCAAAATCCATTGACTTATTAGCATTACCCATTTGTTTATTTATAAAGAAGAAAGCTACCGCTACAATAATAACAAGTGGCAAAACATTCGCCAAAAATAACAAGATCGTACTTGATGATGGATCAGCTTTTGTATTGATCGTAAACGATTTCAATCTACTAGCTGATAAAACTTGATTCATTACTTGATCAGATAAAGGAACTCTTAAAAAGAAACTCTCATTTTTATCATAATCACTAGTTTTACCAACGATTTCATAAACACTAGCATTTGACTTAGGTGTAATAGTTATTTCCGTAACTTTTCCCTTATTTACTTGCGTCATAAATTCATCATAACTCAAATAATTTACCTTAACATTCGCTAAATTGATAAAATATAAAATACCAATCATAATAACAAATATTAATAAATAAGGTGCTAAACCCCTTCTAACAGTTTTCTTATTCATTGACTTTCCTCCTTTAATAGTACCTTAGTATTATATCATACTTTTCACTATTTGTTTTATTAAATTGCGATTTTTTTAGATTAGGTAACCAAACAACGTTGTCATTACTATCGACAACCACTGGCCACATATCCCTTTTTATTTTGTCAATTTTACTATCGATAAAAATATCGTTAATTTTTTTACTACCATTCATATTCTTAACATACATTCTATCACCATTATGGCGAGTTCTAACCCTAAGTGGTAATTTAATATCATTACTATTTAAACGACATATATCATTACCATTACTATCACACTCATCAACTATATCAATACAGTGACCATTAGGTAAACTAACATGATCAATAATTTCGATTTCATAACCATCCGCTACCTCTAACTCAGGTGTAAAACTAATCTTATCATATTTCTTAACCACCTTAATATTATTAGGTAAATAAATATAACCATTACCTTTCTTACTTACAATTAAATCACTAATTAACTGTTCATGTCTATCCGTAATAAGCATTAAATCATCTTGATAAATAATCTCTAAAATTTTATCGATTACCCTCGTTTTAATTAAATCATCCAAACCATTAAAATCCTTTAAATATAAAGTATTATCTTTATATAACGTATCAAAAACTTTATCAACCTCTTTATCTATATAATTATTATATGCTAATATCGTTCTACTAAACTTATAAAATTTTTTATGAACATTTTTATCTTCCTTTTTAAGCATAGGTACAACATACTTACGATATCTATTTCT
The DNA here is from genome assembly GCA_947629265.1 of uncultured Bacilli bacterium. GTDB lineage: Bacteria > Bacillota_I > Bacilli_A > RF39 > UBA660 > HGM10857. The sequence continues at coordinate 30,232 of CANRCZ010000003.1, forward strand.
CGTATAAACGTCCTTTTTATTAGAATTATCAATAGCATAAGGTATACCATTAATATTGTCATAATCTTCAAGTTCCTCTTTAGTCATCTCAATTAACGGTCTTATAATCTTATAACCATTCATATCAGATAATTTAGCAAAACCGGCATACCCTCTTAAAGTAGAACCTCTAACTAGACGCATTAAAATCGTTTCCATTAAATCATCAGCATGATGCGCTGTAAGTAAATAATTAGAATTATATTTTTTAATAAGCTCTTCAAAATAATTATACCTTTTTACCCTAGCTTCATTATGAAAATTATCATCACCATAACTATCGATGATCATATATTCAAATATGACCTTATTTTGATGACAATACTCTTCAACATTTAAAGCCTCATCAAAACTTTCCTTTCTAACATTATGATTAACATGAGCACAGATAATATTTATACTTATTTTTTCTCTTAACTTTATTAATAAATGTAATAAAGCCATCGAATCAGGTCCACCACTAACCGCTACAACAACATTATCATTTTCCTTAAATCCAACACCTTTTAATAGATAATTATACACATTCTTCATAAATTACCACTCGATTTCTTTCATATTATTATCCTTTAAAAACTTATTAGTTCTAGAAAATGGTCGACTACCAAAAAAACCACGATTAGCGGATAAAGGAGATGGATGGACACTTTCAATAATTAAATGTTTTTTATTTTTAATTAAATCTTTCTTGCTTCTAGCATAACTACCCCATAAAATAAATACCATCGGTTCTTCCCTAGCGCCTAATTTTTCAATTACCTTATCAGTAAACTCTTCCCAACCTTTACCTTTATGTGATAGAGGACTATCCTTAACAACAGTCATAATAGAATTTAATAAAAGTACCCCTTGAATAGCCCAATCAGTTAGATCAGTATTATTTCTTTTAATCCCTAAATCATTATATAATTCAATAAAAATATTTCTTAAAGATGGTGGCATAGCAACTCCTTGTTTAACCGAAAAAGATAAACCATGTGCCTCATTTTCTCCATGATATGGATCTTGCCCTAAAATAACCACTTTAACTTTATCAAAATCAGTATATTTCATCGCATTAAATATATTTTTATATTCTGGATAAATAATTTTATTTTTATATTCACTTTTAACAAATATACCTAAATCTCTAAAATAATCTTTTTTATATTCATCTTCTAATTCCTTATCCCACATTTCATTAATCATAAAGATCACCACTTAATTATTCTACCATATTTTTAGATTTATAACAATCCGTCTCTAAAACTACCACCTCAACTAAATTAAGTAGTGCATAGATATTGATAATCGATAATATCGCAACAAAACTATCGATAATATTCCATAATAAATTCGCTGGCGCTATCGAACCAATAAACAATAAAAATAAAACGATCATTTTAAATAATAATAATTTTTTAGAACTAATCTTACTAACTAAAAAATTTAAACTAGCTTCCCCATAATAATAACCAGTTAAAATTGTCGAAAAAGAAAATAAAAAAATAAAAACAAACAATATCATATTACCTATTTGACCAAAATGATAAGTAAACGCTAAAGAGATAATCTCAATACCATTAATATCATCTAAAATTAAACTTTGATAAGGACTTAATAATATTAAAAAACAAGTCGCTGTACAAATTAATAAACCCGTAATATAGACACCTAATATCTGAACATAACCTTGCTTACTAGGTATTTTAGTATTAGATGAAGCCGATAAAATAGCTGCCGTACCGACACCTGCTTCACTAGAAAATATACCCCTTTGAATACCAACTATAATAGTAGTGATAATACCACCATGAACAGCCTTAAAATTTAAACCACTTTTAACAATACTAACAATAATACCAGGTACTTTATCAATATTTATAACTACAACATATAAAACGACCAACATATAAAGTAAAGACATTATAGGAACTAACTTACTACTTACTTTAGCAATCTCCTTAGCCCCACCAATAATACATAAACCCGTAATAATAATAATTACCATACCAACAATCATCGGATTAATACTTATAATAGCATTAACAGACTTAGCTATCGTATTAGCTTGTATCCCTAAAAAACCACCGATATAGCTGATAATTATAATGATACTATAAATGATACCTAGTTTTTTAAGTCCTAAACCATTAGTAATATAATAACTTGGTCCACCTTTATTAAGCTTATCATCCTTTTTCCGATAAATTACACCTAAAACTGTTTCCGCATACGCTAAAACACTACTTAATATCGTAATAATCCATAACCATAAAATACTACCAACTCCACCAATATAGATACCTAAAGCGATACCAGCTATACTACCAACTCCAATTTTACCACCCAAAGTCATCATTAAAGTTTCCAAAGTTGTAAGACCACTACCCGTACTTTTATCCTTTAAATTACGAAATATTTCCTTAAAATCAAACTGAATAAACCGTAATTTATAAGTATAATAAATGCTTGATAAAATTAGTAATGAGGTGGCAATCGCCCATAATATTTTATTTGTTAATACTAACACATGTATCACCTATAATATTATATGATTTTTTATTGTCAAATAATTGGATATTAAGTAGATAATAAAAACATCCAATTATTACTGAATGTTTAAATTATTCGCTAAATCAATAAAAATATCGATACTTAACTGTTCCGCTCTAGCAGTTAAATCAAAATTATATTTTTTTAATACCTCATTTACTTTATCTAAGTCATAATCCTTTAAATTATTTCTAAGATTTTTTCTTTTCATTTTAAAAGCATCCTTTACTAACTTAAAAAATAAAGTTTCATCATTAACTTTTAAATTATTTTCTTTTTTATTAAACATTACTACAATACTATCGACATTTGGTTTAGGCATAAATACATTTTTAGAAATATCTAATACCTTTTTAATATCATAATAATAACTTAAATAAATAGATAAAGAAGAATAATCCTTAGAATTAGGTTTAGCTTTAAACCTATCACCTACCTCTTTTTGAACCATAACGACGATCTTATCAGGTAATATCTTATCTTCAATTAATTTAATAATGATCGGTGTCGTTATATAATATGGTAAATTCGCTACGACATAAAGTTTTTTATAACTATATTTTTTAATATCTTCTTTAACATTAGATAATAAGAAATCTTCATATTTAATCTCTAAATTATCACTTTGTACCATATGATCTAATATTGGTTTTAATCGCGTATCTATCTCATAACATAAAACATTTTTAGCCTTTTCAACTAACGAACCTGTTAAAGCCCCAGCTCCTGGTCCAATCTCTATTACTAAAGTATCTTTATCGATTTCTGATTTATTTATAATACTATTAATTATATTAGCATCAATAATAAAATTTTGACCGTACATTTTTTTAAAATCAAAACCATTACTATCTAGTATTTCCTTTAATTTTGTAATTGAATACATAAAATCACTTCCAATTATATATTAAAAATATTTTTAGCATTTTTAAAAGTTTCATCAAAAACTTTTTCTATATCAATACCTTTGATACTAGCGATTTCTTTAGCCACATAATATACATTATAAGGTTCATTTTTCATACCTCTAAATGGTTCAGGTGTTAAATAAGGACTATCTGTTTCTAAAACTAGATGAGATAAATCAGTATTTAATACTACCTCTTTTATTTTTGAACTATTTTTAAAAGTCAAAACTCCACCAATACCTAAATACATACCTAAATTAATAAATTTTTTAGACATTTCTAAACTATAACTATAACAGTGCATAATCGCCTTAGTATCTAAATATTTTTCTAGTATTTCATAAGTATCTAAAGCTGCATCCCTCGAATGAACAACAATCGGACATTTTAATTTATTCGCTAAAAGGATCTGTTTAATAAAAGCATCATGTTGTCTATCTTTATCAGTATCATCATAATGATAATCCAAACCGATCTCACCAATACCTACTATCTTAGGATTTTTTAATTGTTCCTCTAATATATTTAAACTATCAGAAGAAAAATCATCTAACTCACTAGGATGAAAACCGATTGTACCATAGATATTAGGATATTTGTTTACTAAGTCAATAACCTCTAAATTAGATTTACTATCATACCCACTAGCGATAATAATATTATCTTTCATCTTCATAATAATATCATCTAAATTATCATAATCCTCTTTCAAAAGATGACAATGTGTATCTACCATCATACTGATCACTCCCATTCAAATTTGTAATCGATATAAATATCATACCATAGTTATAACTAAATTACATCAGCCAAAAGAAAAAAGTTACATATCAGTAACTATCATCTATATCATCCATTTTTCCCCATACTTTAACATAAACCAATCGAACACCACAAAAAAGCATTAAAAATAAATACAAAATATCGATTGATTGCTTACTATTTACAGCTTCTAAAAAAACTAAAGACATTAAAACTAAAAACGTTAAAGACACAATTCTTTCCTCCATTTTAGTTGCTTTCATAAATATCTCCTTTTTTCGCTACAAGACCATCATATCATATATTTTTAAAACATTTGTAAAAAAGTGTCGAAAGTTTATAATAAAGTGTAAAGGAAATATCTATTCACTTAAATACTTGTTAAAAAAGTTAGCTGCTATCAAAGCTATTTTCTCTTCTAATTCCGTAATCTTATCATCAGTCGATAAAATAATAACCATACCCATCATATCACCATTGACAATGATCGGTTTCATAACATAAGTACATTCAATTTCCTTATCTTGAACGATTTCCAACGTTTTCTTATGCTTTTCTAGTATATTCTCTCTTCTAGTTATTAAATTTATCATCTTTTCACTCAATTCCTTATTTTGAAAATCCTTTTTCAAACTACCTGATACAGCGATAATACTATCATTATCAGTAATAATTACATTATGTTTCAAAAAAGAATGCATAGAATCTGTAAAGTCTTGAGCAAAATCACCTAACCTTTTAACTAATGAATACTTTCTTAAAATAATTTGATCATGATCAACATATATCTCAACATTTTCCCCATCTCTAATACGCATTGTTTTTCTAATTTCTTTTGGTATAACAATTCTACCTAATTCATCGATTCTTCTAACAACTCCAGTTGTTTTCATCTTTTTACCTCCTTAATTTTATTGTGAATAAAATTAAAGAAAATATACCAAAATATTAATGTGTATTTTTTACATTATATACTTTTTTAACCGTTTCTAACAGTTTTATTAAATAATAAATAAAGTGTTCATCTAAATTAATCGTATCTAAAGTGATAATTAAACATTTTTGTTTCATACTAAAACGGAATTTACGACTTATATCATTGACAGCCATAAATAACTCATCACCATCGATATTATTAGTAATTTCTTCTGGTAAAGTAATTTCAATAAAATTAGGTGTCTGTCTAACCTTAGTAATATTTAGATCACCGGCTAATTTTTCAAACCACTCTTCATGCATATAGATTAACATATTATCAGATATACGACCAAATCTATCCTCAATATTCTCTTTTACTTTTAATAATTTCTCATAAGAATCGATCGAATTGATTTCTTTATGAATTTCGATTTTTAAATCAGTATCTGCTACATACTCATCATCGATCGTAGTCGCCACATTAATAAGCGATTTTTCGGTGTTTATCTCTTTTTTAACGGGTATACCTTTTAATTTATTAACCTCTTCATTAAGCATACTAAGATATAACTCGATACCGACACTATCGATAAAACCAGCTTGTTCACTACCTAAAATATCACCAGCACCTCTAATCGATAGATCACGCATAGCAATACTAAAACCACTACCTAATTCAGTAAATTCTTTGATCGTTTCTAGCCTTTTACTAGCGGTTTCAGAAATATTCTTATTAGGTTTATACATTAAATAACAATAAGCGATTTTATCACTACGACCAACTCGGCCTCTTAATTGATATAGTTGTGATAAACCAAATTTATCAGCATCGATAATAATTAAAGTATTGACGTTAGGCATATCGATACCTGTTTCAATAATAGTTGTACATAGCAAAATATCAAATTCCTTATTCATAAATTTAATCATGATATTTTCTAATTCATCTTTTTGCATTCGACCATGAGCATAAACGATCTTAACGTCAGGCATCAATTTTTGTAATTCACTTTTTTTATTTTCGATCGTTTCAACACTATTATATAAGATAAATACTTGACCATCACGGGCTAATTCCTTATAAATAGCGTCCTTAATGATAACACTATTTTCTTCTAACACATAAGTTTGGACAGGATATCGATTTACTGGTGGTGTTTCAATTAAAGATAAACTCCTAATACCTGCCATCGACATTTGCAACGTACGAGGAATTGGTGTAGCCGATAAAGTTAAAACGTCAATATTATTTTTATAACTTTTAATCTTCTCCTTATGTTTTACACCAAAACGTTGTTCCTCATCAATTACTAGTAAACCTAAATCTTTAAAAATAATATCGTCACTTAGTATCCGATGAGTACCTATTAAAATATCGATTTTACCCTCTTTAACGTCTTCGATAATCTCTTTCATTTTTTTAGTTGATACAAAACGATTTAATAACGCTATATTAACACCTGTATTTTCAAATCTTCTTATCGCATTTTTATAATGTTGACTAGATAATATCGTCGTAGGACATAAATATGCCACTTGTTTTTTAGATAAAACCGCTTTATACATAGCTCTAAAAGCTACCTCGGTTTTACCATATCCAACATCACCACATAACAAGCGATCCATCGGATGATTTGACTCCATATCTCTTTTGATTTCTTCACTAACACGGTGTTGATCGACCGTCTCTTCATAATCAAAATGACTTTCAAATTCGTATTGATCTTGATCATCTTTAATAAACGCAAAACCTTTACTATTTTCTCTTTTAGCATATAGTTTTAATAAATCAGATGCGATACTTTCAATTTTCTTTCTAACTCTTAACTTAGTTTTAGCCCAATCACTACTACCTAATTTATTTACCTTTGGTACGATACTATCATTAGATGAATACTTACTTAACAAATCGATTTTTTCAACGGGAATATATAATTTATCGCCACCTTGATATTCGATAGTAAGATAATCTTTTAAAATTTTATTTTGATTTAAAGTTTTTAACCCGATATAGCGTCCAATACCATGAACACTATGAACAATATAATCCCCAATATTAAGTTTGGTTAAATCTTTAATTTTCGTACCATATTTAAAATTACTTTTATAATGGGCTACTGACTCTTTTTTATTAAATATTTCAGCTTCACTTATGACGACATAATTATCAAATAGAAAACCGAACTTAATTTTTTTAATTATCAAGTTAATTTTTTTATCATAAATTTCATTTTCATTAGTTACGACAAAATTTTTATTTTCTATGTTGTCGATAATTCGATTTATTTGGTATCTACTAGATAGACAGATAATGACCGTTTTATTTTTTTCGATATACATATTAAGTCGTTTATTGACGTCGACTAAACTATTAGAAAATGGTTCGATCGCATATGTATTATAATTATCTAATGATTTAGCGAAATTTACTTTATTATCATATTTGGTAAAATAAATACTTTTAATTTTATTAACCTCATCTAAATTAAACATGTATTTATCATCAGTTTCATTACTTATATTATAATCATTTATCTCATCTAATAATATCTTATTTTCATTTAAAATATCATTGTAATCTTCATAAAATAAAACTGGATTTTTTAAATAATTACTAAGATTAGCGACGATTTCATATTTAGGTAAATGCTTTTGATTTTTATCATCGACACTTTTTGAGGTAATAAATTCTGTATTAGGTTTTATGATTACGTCTAAAGTATTATCGATTGTCTTTTGAGTATCAGCATCAAAAATACGAATTGAATCTAAAGTATCACCCCAAAATTCTAATCTGATTGGATTAGTAGCGGTTATCGGAAAAATATCGATAATGTAACCTCGAACAGCGATATCACCTGTCTTATTTACGACGGTTGTATTTTCATAGCCGATATCATATAGATCAGATACTAGTTTTTTCATATTATATTCATTATCTTTTTTAATACTTATATATCTTTTTTCATAAGCTTTTTTAAGTGGTAAATATCTTAAGTATCCCATTAAATTAGTAATTACTATCTGTTTATCATCATTAATTAAAGAATCTAAAGTTTCTAAACGAGTAATTTTAAATTCAGGACTGATGGCGATTGACTCACTAGTTAAAAAATCATCCATAGGAAATAATAAAACATTATCAGTATAATTATTTAAAATTTGATACATTTTATTAGCTTGATATAATGTGCTTGTTAAAACGATAATACCACAATTATTTTTTTTATAATAATTATATACATATATACCCTTTAACTCATCTGTTAAACCAGCTACGTTTTCACTATCATAATTATCAAACATTTTATCTATGAAAGACATATTAAACTCCTCCTTTTAATTAACGACCAAAAAGGATACTATTCGTATCACTTACGGTTATATTTATTCATTAAGTTATCGAACGACATATTCAAATAATCATTAAATATATCAGGTACGATATCGATAATTTCTTTGATTTTATTTGCTTCATCAAGTGGTATTTTACCTAGTACATAATCTTTAGTATCGGCATTTTTATCATTTGATATACCTATTTTTAAACGTTTATATTCATTTGTTTTTAAATTATGCTCGATATTTTTTAAACCATTATGACCACCGCTACTACCTTTTTGCTTTAGTTTATATTTACCAACTGGTAAATCTAAGTCATCACAGATGATTAAGATATCATCAATAGGTATTTTAAAATAATTAACATAATTTATTAAAACGTCACCTGATAGATTTATATACTTTTGGGGTTTCAATAAGATTATATCTTCATCATTAATCTTTATTTTAGTGAATTTACCACCAAATTTATCTTTATCGATTGCAGTATGATATTTTCTAGCGATATTATCAATAGCTTGAAAACCGACATTGTGTCTGGTGTGTTCATACTCTCTTCCAATATTTCCCAATCCGACTATTAATTTCATTCTTCACCTCGATGATATATTTTATATATTTCACTTTTTGATATTTTCCGCAATTTTGCAACCTCTTTAATAGCTTGTTTTGAATCATAACCTTGAGCTATAAATTCTTCAATATGTTCAGTAATTGACAAGTTGTCATAGTTTTTCTCTTTTATTTCACCATCCACGATTATTACTAATTCACCTTTAATGTCAACCATTTGTCCTTTGATTTCTGAAACGGTTCCGCGATATATTTCTTCGTATTTCTTTGATATTTCCCGGGAAATTGATATTTTTCTATTTCCCAGAATTTCTAATATATCGTCTAAGGTTTCAATTATTCGATGGGGTGACTCATAAAAAATCATAGTGTATGGTAGATCACTTAATTTTTGTAATTCTTTTTGTTTTTTAGAATGTTTATTATTTAAAAAACCATAAAATAAAAATGGTTGTGAACTTAATCCTGATGTAATTAAAGCTGGTATCAAAGCGGTTGGTCCAGGTAAGGCTACAACATTGTAATTATTTTCGATCGCTATTTTGACTAGTTCATAACCGGGATCACTTATAATAGGAGTGCCTCTATCAGTTACAATACCGACATCAAAACCATTTTTTAAATAAGATAGCAGTTTATTATCGTTTTTATGTTCATTGAAATTGTGACTAGATATTAGTTTTTTATTTATATCTAAGGATTTTAATAATAAACCAGTTACTCTTGTATCTTCGGAAAAAATAACCTCGACTTTTTTTAATGTATTGATAGCCCGCAAAGTTATATCTTCCATATTGCCGATGGGGGTTGGTATTAGATAAACTGTTGGACTATTATCATAACTTTTTTGTGACATAATTCACCCTCTAACTAAAGTATTTTTTAATTTGATCGGTATAACTGCCATCATCATTATGTGTATAAAGTGGTTCTAATATTTTAAGATCGGGTTTACCGTTTTTGACACCCTCGATTAATAAAATATTAGCTTCTTTATTTTGATTAGGATAAACTAATTGAATTTTTTTAGGTTCGATATTGTATTTTCGCATTACCTCAATTATATCAACAAGTCTCTCAGGACGATGAACTAGTGATAAGATACCATTATTTTTAAGTAATTTGCGACTTATTTTAAGTATATCTTCTAATGTTAATTTAACCTCATGACGTGCTATTACTTTGTACTCACTATCATTAAAAGCTGATTTATCATTTATTTTAAAGTAAGGTGGATTACAGGTTATTAAATCATAACTTTCAGTTGGTTGTAAGTTTGCATATTCTTTTATATCTTGATTTATTATTTTAATCTGTTTTTCTAAATTGTTGTATTGTACTGATTTAACTGCTAAAGTTGATACCTCTTTTTGAATTTCAATACCTGTAATTTTTGCCTTAGTTTTTAATGATAGAATTATCGGTATAATAGCATTGCCTGTTCCAATATCTAAAATATTTTTAACAGTTTTATTTATCGTTACAAAGTTTGGGAGAAGAATAGAATCTAATGAAAATTTAAACATATCAGTATTTTGATATATTTTAATATTTTCATAACCTAATATGTAATTTAAGTCTTCCAACTATTTTACCTCTTCTGTTTCTTTATAACAATCGTTTTCATATCTTAAACAACATAGTAATCTTCCACATATACCGTTTACTTTATTAGGTGTTAGTGCTAAATTTTGTCTTTTAGCCATCGAAATTGAAACACTATCAAATTCTTTTAAAAATCTAGCACAACATAATTTTTGACCACATACGCCATAACCACCAACTTGTCCAGCTTTGTCACGTACACCCATTTGTCTTAGTTCGATACGGGTATGATAGATACTTGCTAAGTCTTTGGCTAAGTCTCTAAAGTCAACTCTTTTTTCAGCATAAAATCTAAAAATCAATTGTTCTCTATTGAAAGTATAAAAAGCATCGATCAATTTCATATCTAATTTGTATTTTTTTATTAATTCGTTACATTTTTTTAAAGCATATTTGGATTCTTTGAGATTTTCAACATGTTTAAGATAATCTTTTTTAGTTGCTAATTTAACGATTTCAGTTAATTCTTTATTTAATTTAGTTTCATCGATATTGTGAATTTCGGTAACTATTTTACCAAATTGTAATCCTATATCGGTTTTAACTAAAACATTGTAACCTTTTTTAATTTGTTTTTCATATTTTTCATTGACAATAAAGTAAGTCATTCGACCATTTTTTTCAAATGTTACTCCAACTATCTTCTTCAACTTTGTCACCCCTTACTATGTCTATAATGTATTTATCTATTAGTAAATTTGTATTTGCATTGTAGTTTATTTTATCTTTGGTATCAATTGAAATTAATAATTTATTATTTAAGGTTTCTAGTGTGTTATTATTTTTAATGTCATCGGTATCGTAATTGTTAAAGAATTCTTTTTTTTGATTGATTTTTTCGTTGATGATATCTTTATAGTATAGAATTATGATATCGAATGCAAAAATTATTTCATTTTTTTCTTTAAAAATACTATGAAATAATTTATTAGTATATATTATACTATCTAATTTTTTATTTTCAATAGTATTTATAAATGTAATGACATTTTGAATTTTTTCTTTTAGTAAGTCAGTATCTTCGGTTATATCAAATGGTATTTTGATGGTATCTTGTAATTTTTGGATATAATCTAGTTCGTTATTTTGATTTTTATTGAAATTGATAATTTGACAACGTGATATGATCGTATCTTTAACTTGGTATAGGTTGTCCGCTATTAATAAGGCGATTACGTTAGCTTCTGGTTCTTCGATAAATTTTAAAATTGAATTGGCTGATGATTCATTTAGCCTATCGGCATTTTTTATTATATATATTTTTTTATTAGCTTCGACGGCTTTATAGCTGAATTCTTGTTGTAGTTCTTCTAATTGTTCTTTTTTTATCCAAAGACCATCTGGTTCGATTATTTTTAGTTCTGAAAAGATATTTTTATCGATTTTTTCACATTGTGTACATTTTCCGCAATCTGTTTTAAGTGTTTTATTATAAGGACATAGTATATATTTTACAAATGCTATGATCATGTTATAAGCATTTTTATTACCTTTGGTTTCAAACAGGTAAGCATGGCTTAATCTATCTTTTTTTATAGCATTTTTTAATATTTGATAAACGATTTTTTGTTCTTCTTTATAATCATCAAGCATACTACCCTCCTTTAAAATACTAAAACGTGAATTATTATAAACGCTAATAATGCTGGAAAACCTAAAATGGTTGTTACGAGCAGTGTAATTACATTTATAGGTATAATTATTTTAAGTGGTGCTGCTAGGATATTATATCCATATAGTAGAAAACCACTGAAAACTAATTTTTTTAGAAACAACCATCCTTTTTTTAACATATTATCACCTAATCTATCATATTTGATAGATATGATTTTATGCTACGTCTTTACGATTTTCTAGGGCCATTTCTAGTGTTAGGCTATCTAGGTATTCCATTTCAACACCAAGTGGAACACCATGGGCGATTTTGGTAACTTTGACATTTTTATTTTCTAACATTTTTGATATGTATAATGTCGTTGTTTCTCCCTCGATACTAGGTTTAACGGCTATGATTATTTCTTTTATTTTTTCTTTTTCAATTCTATCTAATAATGAAAAGATATTTATATCTTCAGGATTGATACCATCTAGTGGTGATATTAATCCATCTAGGACATGATACATTCCGTGATAGCTTCCTAATTTTTCAAATAAAATAACGTTTTTAGGATCTTCGACAATACATATTGTTTTGGTATCTCTATCTTTTTCGTGTTTGCATATTTCGCATAAATCAGAATCGGCTAAATTATTACATTTTTTACAACGGGTTATCTTTTTTTTGACATTTTTTAATGATTCAGCAAATAGATTTAGTATTTCATCATCCATATCTAAAGTTGAAAGTGCTAAACGTTCAGCACTTTTTTCACCGATGGATGGAAATTTTTTAAAACATTCGATTAAATCAATTATTATTTTTGGATAATTCATTAAAATAAACCTGGCATTCCATTTGTATATTTTCCTAATTTATCATTAGTTTCTTTGTCTATTTGTTTTATACAATCATTTACTGCTACCATAATCATATCTTGTAAGGCTTCGATATCGTCTTTTTCTAATGAATCAACGTCAATTTTGACATCGGTTATTTCTTTAGTACCTTTCATTTTTATTTCGACAAATGAAGATTTACTTGTGTATTCTTTTTCATCGATTTCGTTTTTTGTATTCATCATTTCTTTTTGTAATTTTTGTGCTTGTTTAAGCATAGCTTGCATATTCATATTCTTTCCCTCTTTCTAGCTATATTCGATTATTTCATCGAATAGTTCTTCTATTTCTGTATTTTTTTTCATATCTAATGTAGGTTCTTCAATATATTCGTATTTTTTTAATTTATTATTAAATTCTTGTTTTATGTTATTCCAGTTTTCTTGGTCAACAGCGACGGTTTTATATTGTTTATCAAATTGCTCTGACAACATTTTATCTATTTCGTACATTTTTTCATTAAAGTTATCACTGTCGCGACTATTACCAAAGACGAAGATTATATATTCATCGCTTGCAGCTTTTAATTCACCATCGATGATCATTGCTGCTAGTTCACTATAATCTGGATTGATTATCAACAATCTAATTTCTTCTATCTTGCTTTTCAAGGATAAAAGTTGCTTTTTGTCAAATTTACACAAACAATTATTTATCCTTATATTTACTAATTTTTCAAGATTTTTATCTTTTATTTTTTCAGTTTTTGGTTCTATCTTTTTATTTTGTTTTTCTACTTTTTTATTTTCTTCTTGTTGTGGTTTATTATTTATTTGTTCTTGTTTTATTACCTGTATATTTTGGATATTTTCTTGTTTTGGTTGTTTATAATTGATTATTTCGATTAAAGTCATTTCAAAGATAATTTTTACATTGCTGGCTTTTTTCATATTGTATATTGCTTCATTAAATATTTTTATATATCGTATAATTTTTTCGTTATCAAATTTTTTACTTAATTCATCGTATATACTTTTTTCTTCACTATCTTCGACAAAGAAATTTTCAACATTAATATTTAATAAAACATTTTTTAAAAATAAAATAATTTCTTCGGTTAATTTTATAAAATTTTTACCATCATTATCATACTGTTCGATCAATTTGAAAGTATATTCATAATCGTTATCTACTATTGCTGTAATGAATTCTTTTAGTTTAGCTTGCGCGATCGTTCCATTTATTTCATGGACATCATCGATTGTTATTTTATCATCGGCATACGCTACTACTTGATCTAAAATGCTTAAAGCATCACGCATACATCCATCAGATAGTCTTGAAATTTCTTTTAAAACATTATCTTCTGCATCGATATTTTCTTGTTTAATAATGTATTTAAGTCGATCTATCATATTATTTAAACCGATTTTTTTGAAATCGAAGCGTTGACACCTCGATAAAATGGTAATAGGTATTTTATGAGGTTCTGTGGTAGCTAAAATAAAGACTGCGTGGTTTGGTGGTTCTTCTAATGTTTTTAGTAAGGCATTGAAAGCACCAGTTGTTAACATATGAACCTCATCTATTATATATACTTTATATTTTCCAACTGATGGTACTAAATTAACTTTGTTTCTTAGTTCTCTTATTTCATCGACACCATTGTTGGAAGCTGCATCGATTTCGATTATATCAATTGTTTGTTTATTATTTATTTGTGTACAACTAACACATTTATTACAAGGTATATATTCTTTAAGGTTTTCGCAGTTTATTGTCTTAGCTAATATCTTTGCAACGCTTGTTTTACCAGTTCCTCTAGGACCAGTAAATAGATATGCATGACTTAGTTTATTTTTTAATATTGCGTTTTTTAATGTTTTTATAATAACGTCTTGTCCTACTACCTCATCAAAGTTATTAGGTCGATATTTTCTATACAACGTTTGATACAATTTATCACCTCATTTACCTATATAGTATAACATTTTTAAGCTTATTTTTAAAGAAAAGAATTTATTATAAAAAATATGTTTCACGTGAAACATTGGTCATTCGTTTTATTATTTTTATTACGTTGATTCTATGTTTCACGTGAAACATTAGCTATTCGTTTTATTATTCTTACTACGTTATGTTTATGTTTCAAGTGAAACATTAGTTATTCGTTTTATTATTTTTATTACGTTGATTTTATGTTTCACGTGAAACATTGATTATTCATTTAATTATTTTTATTACGTTGATTTTATGTTTCACGTGAAACATTGATTATTCATTTAATTATTTTTATTACGTTGATTTTATGTTTCACGTGAAACATTAGCTATTTACTTTATTATTCTTACTACGTTAAGTTTATGTTTCACGTGAAACATTGGTTATTCATTTTACTATTTTTATTACGTTAGTTTTATGTTTCACGTGAAACATTAGCTATTTGTTTTATTATTTTTATTACGTTAGTTTTATGTTTCACGTGAAACATTAGTTATTCGTTTTATTATTCTTACTACGTTAATTCAATGTTTCACGTGAAACATTGATCATCATCTTAATGATTTAAAAAAATCTTTCAATAATCCTGCTGTTTCTTCTGATAGAATATCACCAACAATATTTATTTTTTTTATATCACTATTGTGTATTGCACCAAAATTTTCATTTATACTACCATATACTATATTATTAATTCTTGATTGCATTATAGCCCCTAAACACATACTACATGGTTCAATAGTTGTATATAACGTACAATTATCAAGATGCCATGTTTTTAATTTCTTACACGCTTTTTCAATTGCTATAATTTCAGCATGCTTAGTAGCTATATTTTTATATTCTTTTTGATTGTACCCCCTAGCTATTACCTTATCGTTATATACGATAATAGCCCCTATAGGTACATCACCTTTTTTTAAAGCTTTCTTAGCTTCTTTTATAGCTAATGCCATATATTTTTCATGCATTTTTATCACCTACAAAAAAGCACACACATTAAGTGATCCTTAAGGCTGCTGTTTTCCAACTCTGACCTGGTTCGAATATTAATGTTGTGCTATCTATAATATATAATAATTAAAAAAAATAATCAATGTTTCACGTGAAACATTGACCACTTTTTTTAAATTAATTTTCTTCGATTTCTTCTTCATCTACTTTTTCAATTTTTTCAATAATAGCTACAGAACTTACTTTTTGTTCATCTTTCAAATTAATTAATTTAACACCTTGAGCTACTCTACCAGTTACTGATATTTGCTCAATTGGTAATCTTATTATAATTCCACTATTAGTAATAATCATTAGATCCTCTTCACCAGTTGTTGTTTTAAACGCTACTATATTTCCGTTTTTAGATGTTACATTTAGAGCTTTAACACCTTTGCTTCCTCTATGAGTCATTCTATATTCTTCTAACTTAGTACGTTTTCCATATCCATTTTCAGTTACTACTAAAATTTCATCATCTGGTTTAGCAATTTCACAACCTACACATATACCATCACCAACATCGATTCCTTTAACACCAGTAGCTGTACGTCCAGTTATTCTTATTTCTTTTTCTTCATATCTAATCATACGACCATTGCTAGATGCCATTAATATCTCATCATTACCACTAGTCTTTTTAACAGATATCAATTGATCATCATCTCTTAAGGTTATAGCTATCTTACCATTAGATCTTATATTATCGAACTCTTTTATGTTGGTTCTCTTGATTAAACCATTTTGTGTACAAAATACAATATATTTATTTTGTTCTTCTTTTTCAACCTTTAGTATAACTTTAACCTCTTCATCTTTCTCAATTGGTAATAAATTGATAATTGGTAAGCCTTTAGATTGACGATTAAATAATGGTACCTCGTATCCTTTGATACGGTAAACTTTACCTCTATTTGTAAAGATTAATAAGTAATCATGAGTTGTCATCGAAATTAAACTTTGAGCGAAATCTTCTTCGTTAGTTGTCATTCCTTTAATTCCGACTCCACCACGGTTTTGACTTTTATATGTTTCACTTGGTGTACGTTTTATATATCCTTTGTTAGTAAGTGTTATAACGATATCTTCGACTGGTATTAATGATTCATCTTCAATATAATCAATAGCTGTCATATCGATCTTAGTTCTTCTTTCATCAGAATATTTATTTTTAATTTCTGTAAGTTCATTTTTAATTATTTCAAGAATCTTTTCTTCACTAGCTAAGATAGCTGTTAATTCTTCGATAGTTGCTAATAATTCTTTTAATTCTTCTTCAATTTTATCTCTTTCTAAGCCTGTTAAACGACGTAATTTCATTTCAAGAATAGCTTTAGCTTGAGTTTCTGTCAAGTTAAATCTTGAAATTAATTGTTCAGTTGCTTCTAAATCGTTTTTAGCAGCTTTAAGTAAAGCGATTACAGCATCGATATTATCTAAGGCTATTTTTAACCCCTCTAAGATATGTGCTCTTGCTCGAGCTTTTTCTAATTCAAATTTAGTTCTTCTAATAATGACTAATTTTTGATGATCGACATACTTTTCTAGCATTTCTTTTAATGATAATATTCTTGGTTCATTATCGACTAAAGCTAGGGTATTTACACCATATGACGTTTGTAGTGAGGTATGTTTATATAAATTATTTAATACGACATTGGCATTTGCATCTCTTTTTAAATCGATTATAATTTTTATACCACTACGATCTGATGATAAATCTCTAATATCGGTAATACCATCGATAATTTTTTCTTTAACTAAATCAGCGATTCTTTCGATTAAAGAAGCCTTATTTACCATATAAGGTATTTCGGACACAATTATTTGTTGCTTATTATTTGATAAGGTTTCTATCTCAGCTTTACTGCGGATAGTGATAATTCCTTTACCTATTTCATAAGCTTTCTTAATTGAACTATTACCTAAAATTAAACCACCGGTTGGAAAGTCAGGACCTTTAATATATTCCATTAATCCTAATGTATCAATATCAGGATTATCGATTAAAGCGATCGTTCCATCGATAACCTCACCTAAATTATGTGGTGGAATATTAGTTGCCATACCAACAGCGATACCAGTTGAACCATTAACTAAAAGGTTAGGAAATCTTGATGGTAAAACGGTTGGTTCTTTTTCCGTTTCATCAAAGTTAGGAATAAAATCGATCGTATCTTTATTAATATCTCTTACTAATTCGATACTTAGTTTTGACATACGAGCTTCGGTATAACGCATAGCGGCAGCGCCATCACCATCGATTGAACCAAAGTTACCATGACCATCGACTAAGGTATAACGATATGAGAAATCTTGAGCCATTCTAACTAAAGCCTCATAGATACTTGAGTCACCATGAGGGTGATATTTACCCATGACGTCTCCGACGATACGAGCTGATTTACGATAAGGAGCACTAGCATTCGTACCAACTAATTCACTTAAACCATAGATAATTCTTCTTTGAACAGGTTTTAAACCATCTCTTACATCAGGTAAGGCACGTGATGCTATAACACTCATAGCATAATCTATAAAAGAATTTTCAATTTCTTTGGAAAATTTTATTGTTTCTAATCTATCCATAATACCCTCCTATATATCTAAATTCTGAACAAATTTAGCATTTTCTTCGATAAATTTACGTCTTGGCTCAACTTGTTCTCCCATAAGTTCTGATAAAACTTGATCGGCTCGCATAGCATCATCAACGGTAACTTGCTTCAAAATACGTTTTTCAATATCCATAGTTGTTTCAAATAATTGGCTTGCGTCCATTTCACCCAAACCTTTATAACGTTGAATTGTAGGGGTTTTTGTCTTATCTGGTAATGACGCTAAATATTCATCTTTTTCTTCATCACTATAAGCATATTTTTCGGTTTTATTATAATCTATCTTATATAATGGTGGTTGAGCGGCATATATATATCCACCCTCAACTAATGGTTTAAAATAACGATAGAAGAATGTTAATAATAATATTCTAATATGCGCTCCATCGACATCGGCATCGGTCATGATGATAATTTTATGATATCTTAATTTAGAAATATCAAATTCTTGACCTATACCAGTACCAAAAGCTGTAATCATCGATCTAATTTCTTGATTACCTAATATTCTATCCATTCTAGCTTTTTCAACATTCAATATTTTACCACGTAATGGAAGAATAGCCTGCGTTTCAGGATTACGACCTGATTTAGCCGATCCACCAGCTGAATCTCCCTCGACGATAAAGATTTCACATTCACTAGCATCCTTACTATGACAGTCAGCTAGCTTACCAGGTAGACTTGTTGTATCAAGTACACTTTTTCTTCTAGTTAATTCACGAGCTTTTTTAGCAGCCATTCTAGCTTTACTAGCCGTTAAAGCTTTTTCGACGATAATCTTTGCTTCATCAGGATTTTCAAGCATAAAACGGTTAAAACATTCACTAAAAATGTTATCCGCTATCTTTCTAACCTCGGTATTTCCTAATTTTTCTTTTGTCTGTCCTTCAAATTGAGGATTAGGATGTTTACATGAAATAATCATAGTTAACCCCTCCTTGACATCTTCAGCTGTCAAGGACTCGTCATTTTCTTTTAATAACTTAGCATTTTTAGCATAATTGTTGATTATTCTAGTTAAAGCTCTTCTTACACCCTCTTCATGTGTTCCACCCTCTGGTGTATTGATATTATTGGTAAAAGAATAAAGACTTGTATTATATGTCGTATTATATTGAAAAGCTACCTCTAGGGAAATATTATCTTCTTCACCACTAGCATATATAATTGAGTCATGAATAGGTGTTTTATTTTCATTTAATAATTTTACATATTCACTAATTCCACCCTCGTATACAAATTCTTCTTTTTTCTTTTCGTTACCACGATCGTCACATAAGATAATTCTTAATCCTTTATTTAAGAATGCTCTTTCTCTTACTCTCGTTTTTAATATATCGTATTTATAAACGGTTGTTTCAGTAAATATTTTATTATCTGGTTTAAAAGTTACCGTTGTTCCTGTTCGATTTATGTCACAATCACCGATGACTTTTAATGGTTCAACTGTATGTCCACCATTTTCAAAACGGATTTGATAAATCTTACCACCTTGATAAACAGTAACGACTACCCATTCGCTTAAAGCATTAACAACTGATGCACCAACACCATGTAAGCCACCAGCTACTTTGTATCCGCCACCGCCAAATTTACCACCAGCATGTAATACGGTATAAACAGTTTCAACGGTTGAAATACCAGTTTTAGGATGAATTCCAACAGGAATACCACGACCATCATCTTTAACGGTTACTGAATTATCTTTATTGATAATTATCTCAATATCATCACAATATCCAGCTAAAGCTTCATCGATTGCATTATCGACAATTTCCCATACTAGATGATGTAGACCACTTTCTGAGGTATTTCCTATATACATACCTGGTCTTTTTCTTACAGCTTCTAAACCTTCTAAGACTTGAATATCGGAAGCATCATAATGTTCCTCATTATTTTTTATCATTCTTTTTCACCTCTCTTATTTTTTTAATAGTTCCATTTTGAATTTCGATTAATTTAGCGTTATTTATTATCTTTTGATCGATAAGTGCTAAATCGGTTGTCGTGATTATTGTCTGAATACTTTTTTTGATATATTTTAATAAGTTATTTTTTTTCTTGCTATCTAATTCACTAAATACATCATCTAAAAGCAAAATAGGAGTCGTCTGTTTATATTTTTTTAATATTTCGATTTCTGATAACTTTATCGATAATACTGCCATTCGCTGTTGTCCCTGCGAACCATATTTTTTTAAATCGATATCATCGATCAAGAATAAAAAATCATCACGATGTGGACCTATAATTGTATTTTTTAGTTTAATTTCAACTTTTAACATAGCGTCTAATTTTTCTTTTAATTGTAATTTAATATTGTTTAAATCGTAGTTTGAAAAATTAACAATGGGTTTATAAAGTAGTTTAAAGTTATCGATATTCGCTAATTTATTGTATACTTTGGTACAGTAATCATTTATTTTTTCAATATACTTATATCGCATTTTATATATTAAAGAAGCTTTTTCAATATAGATATCATTGATTATATTAAAATAATTTTGATCGTAATTTTCGTTATTGTTTATTTTTTTTAAATACTCGTTACGAATTTTTAATATTTTATTGAAATCGTTAAAAATGATAATATAAGTACTATCTAGTTGACTTATTTCTAAATTAAGGTATCTTCTTCTAATGTTAGGACTACCTTTTATTAAATCTAGATCATCGGGATAAAAAATAATAACGTTCATATTTGATATATAGTCACTATTTCGACTGATTTTATCTTTATCGATAAATAATTTTTTTTCTTTTTTATTGATGATTATTTCTAACTTAGTTGGAATATTTTTATTTATCAGTTGACCACTTATTTTAGCGGCTAGATTATTATCTTTTATTAGATCGTTATCGATAAACGATCGATGTGACTTAGTCATACCTAGAACATATATACTTTCTAATAAATTAGTTTTACCTTGGCCATTTTTTCCATATATGATATTTATTTCTTTATTAAAATTAATATCTAAAGTGTCATAATTTCTAAATTTGGAAATTTTTATGTTGTTAATATACATATAACACCCTCTTTTTTAATTTTAATGCCGTTTTTTTTAAAAATGACCTTAACATGTACTCCTATACACATATATAATTATACCATAAAAATAAAGAAAAAATAAGCCTTTTTTATCTTTTAAGCTTATTTTTTATAACAAATTATTCTGTTTTATTTTAGATGATTATTTTTTCTTGATACATCTCATTTTTTCGTGTATTTATTATCTCTTTTAATAGTTTAGCTTTTTTTAATTGATTGTTAACTGTATAGTAAGATTTATCAACTTGGATAGTAGAACCATTGGTAAAACATATTTGTGTATTTTTACCACATTTATTGATTTGGCTTAAATTCGCTAAATTAATCCATATACACCGATCATCTCTAGTTGATGATAATGGAAAAAATATTATGTTGTTACTTTCTTCTATAATAATCGGTAATTTAGAGTTTAATCCAATTATATTTTTTGTTCCTGTAATCCGTCCAATATAAGAACTACCATAATAGTTACAATTATAATCTAGGATATTGATAATTTTATCTTCGATATGGTAACTATGTTTAGTTTCGATTATATGAACCATATTTCTATTTTTTCCAATCAATGCTAAGGTATCTTTAGTTATATTGTATTTAGACATACCATAACCCCCTCCCCAGCTAATATTAAATAATATTTTATTGTCGATAATTATCAAAAAAACTCTCTTTACGAAAGTTTTTATATTGTTCTAATTGGAACGACTAATTGAATAAGTTTATCATCGTCGACATTTTTAATAATAATTGGTCTAATATCACCACTGAATAATAATTCGATATTTTCACATTCTAAGGCTTTTACTGCTTCCATCATAAATTTAGAAGAGAATGATATGTTTATATTTTCATCATTATTTTTAGTAGCATCGATCTGTTCTTCGACATTTCCGATTTCAGGAATATTTGATGATATGACGATTTCATTTTCTTTGGTTACTAAGTTAATAGTATTTTTTTCTTCTTCGTTAGTAAATAATGAAGCTCGATCTAGTGCATTATAAAATTCATTTAAGTTAAGTTGAACTTTTAAGAAATAATCAGTTGGTATTAATGCGGATAAGTTTGGAAAATTACCATTGATCAATCTAGACATAAAGATAATGTTATCAAATTTAAAGATTATTTTATTGCTGAAGATATGTAATTCGATATTATCTTCGTTATCACTTAATAGACGCATTAATTCGTTTAAGTTTCTAGTTGGAATGATGATATTGATTTCTTCTTTTAATGACTCTGGTAATTCGACGATTTTTTTACTAGCGCGGTAAGAGTCAGTTGCACTTATTTCCATAATATTATTTTCACATTTAAAATTGATACCCATTAAAACTGGTTTAGATTCTTGATTTGATGAAGCAAAGGCTGTTTGTCTAATGATATTTTTAAATGTTTGTTTATTTAATATGATAGGATCTTTATTTTCTTTTAAATCTAAGATAGGAAATTCTGATGGAATATTACAATTTAAGTTTGTTGATGATTGTTTAGTTTCAATAATGATCTTATTATCGATTACCTCTTCAATATGGATGATATCGTTTGGTAATTTTTTTACTATTTCATATATATATCTACCTGATACTAATATTTCACCATATGAATTTATTTTAGCGATATCTTTTTTATCGATAAAAGTTTTAATAGCGATATCGTTATCGGTACTTAATAGATATAATCCCTCTTCGGTTAATTCAAATTTTATACAGTTTAAAACTGGTATCATATTTTTTGTAGATATTCCTTTAATTACATAGTTTAAATGTTCAATTAAAATACTTTGTTTGATTTCTAAATTCATAAATCCTCCTTTATATTTATTTTAATTATATTTATATTATAGGTGTAGAAAATGTTTAAAACTTAGTTTGATATTATAATACAACCAATTAAGTGTGTCAATAAGTTTATTTATTAAACATTTTATCGACATTTATTTGTCAGTTAATGGTCTTAATCAATTTTTTTATTTCAATTTCTAGGTTAGGATCTTTCGCTATCTGTTTTTTAATCTTTTCAACAGCATGCATAACGGTCGTATGGGTTTTTCCACCAAATTCGATACCTATTTTAGCGAGTGGTTGATCGAATTCTAGTCTACATATGTACATAGCTATTTGTCTAGGGGTATTGATATTCGCTAATCTTTTAGTACCTCTTATTTCTTCAAGGGTTATATTATAATGTTCGGCTACAACTTGTTGGACTTGTTGAATTTTATTTTTAGAATGAAGATTGTCTTTAAATTCTTCTTTTAAAGCTTCCATCGCGATATCTAAAGTAATAATACCGGAGTTCATCATCGTTGCATAAGCGACAACTCTCGTGATCGTACCCTCTAGTTTTCTTATGTCACTAGTACAGTTACTAGCGATATATTCTTTAACATTTTGTGGAAAATTACCGTTTATCATGTGACCCGCTACTTTATTGTCGATAATATCCATCCTTAAATTAAATTCTGGTGGTAGAATATCGATGCTTAAGCCCCATGTAAACCTAGTTCTAAGTCTTTCTTCTAGTAATTTTAAGTCTTCTGGCGATCTATCTGATGATATTATTATTTGTTTATTATTGTCGTGTAGGACATTAAAGGTATTGAAAAATTCTTGTTGTGTCTGATTAGCGCTACCTAAGTACTGAATATCATCGATAATAAGAACGTCAATATCTCGGTATTTCTTTTTGAAAAATTCGACATTATCAAAGTTATTATTAGCTTTTTTACGACTAATACCGACAAAATCATCAACAAATTGTTCACAAGTAACATATAGAACTTTTTTCTTGCTGTTATTTACAATATAGTTACCAATAGCATGCATCAGGTGGGTTTTACCAAGTCCGCTCGAACTATACATAAATAAAGGATTATACATTGTACCTGGGTGTTCAGCGACTGCTAAAGCTGTAAGTTTCGCTAATCTGTTGCTCTCTCCTACGATGAAATTATCGAATGTATATTTAGAATTTAAGTTCGATTCAAATGCTAAAGTTGATGGAACACCGATATCATCAGTATCAATTTCAATATTTTTTTCGATTTCTTCTGGTAATAGATATTCAAATTTAAAGTTAGAACCCGCGATTTCATTAAATATTTCTACTATTAATGAGTTATAGTTTTCTTTTAAATTCTTTTTAGTGACATGATAAGGTACGATGACCTTGGCGGTATCACCACTTAAATCATATAGTTCGGTATTAGAAAACCATGTTTCAAATGCCATCGGAGATAATTCTGGTTTGATTTTTTCTAAAAATGCATTCCATAGTTTTATCTTATCCACAACCAGTCACCTCCATATAAAGTTAAATCTACTTACATTGTACTACCTTTTTAAGTAAAAAAAAAGAAAAAATGTCGAAAAAAGTAATAAAAAATGAAATAAACAGACTTTTGAACATTAAATTTATCATATTTTATCAAAGTTTAGAAAGTTTTGAACAATTTTGTCGACAATTTTAATTAAAATTAGCCTAATGTTGAAAGTTTTATACACTAAAATGTTCAAAACTATGTATATTTATTAAAATACTTGATGATTTGAATGTTTAAAACTATGTTAAAAGATAAAAATTAGAATAATTTTGATAATCTGATATGTTCAATACTAATTATTTATCCAAATTTTAGACATTAAATAATTAAAAAATTAGAAATAATACTAAAAAAGCTATAATAAACATAAACTTTTAATTGACAAAAGCAGATTTAATCTATATAATTGAAAGAGCAATGCAAAAATTATAGATAATAGGAGGTGTATGCTATGAAAAGAACATTCCAACCTAATAATAGAAAAAGAAGTAAAAAACAAGGTTTTTTTTCTCGTATGAAATCTGGAATAATAAATCGTAGAAGAAAAAAAGGAAGAAAAGTATTATCTAGATAAATCAACCACTTTTTAGTGGCTTTTTCTTTAGAAAGACGAGTGATGTAATGAAAAAAATCAACATTTTAAAATCAAATCTTGATTTTAATCGAATAATTAGAACTTATAAACCAATCAAAAGTAAAAATTTTGTAATATATTTTGAATATAATACTAATGACACTTATCATTTTGGTATATCAGTATCTAAAAAAATCGGTAATGCTGTTACTAGAAATAAATATAAAAGAAGAATAAGATCCATAATTTCTAAAAAAAGCTATAAAAATAATTTCAATTGTATTATAATATTAAAGAAGAGTGTTTTAGAATGTAGTTATAAAGAATTAGAAGAGGAATTATTAGATAATATGAAAAAGGTGATTAAATGAAAAAGAACATAATAAAGATAAGTGCCATTATTTTGATGGTTATCAGTTTAACAGGTTGTACCAAATACGTAAAAATTAACAAAAATCAGATTAAAAATAACGAAACCGGTCAAGTATTAGTTAAAAATATCTTGTGTAAAACCGATAATATCGAAAAAGAATACGATAAAGCTTTTAAAGAATATTATGATAAATTAGATAAAGATGAAAAAATTAAAGATAAAGATAAAAAAGAAGCATTAAATTCAATTGAAAAAGTAACGAAAGAAATGAATATTTCTAAACTACAAAATTGTCAAGATATGAAAATTGTCGGTACTTACGATGGTTTATGGACAACTTTCTTCGTAAGACCACTAGCGTGGATTATCATTAACTTAGGTAAATTAGTAAAAAGCTACGGTCTATCACTTATCATTATAACTATTCTAATTAGATTGATCGTTTGGCCATTTACTAAAAAGACCGCTATGCAATCTGAAAATCTAAAGAAAGCGCAACCAGAATTAGAAAAATTAGAAAAGAAATATCGCAATAAAACTGATCAACAAAGTCAGATGCAAAAAAGTCAAGAAATGTTATTCATATATAAGAAATATAACATTAATCCAATGTCCAGCTGTCTATTTGCTTTCATTCAAATTCCATTATTCTTTGCATTCTTAGAAGCTATAAATAGAATACCAGCTATCTTTGAAGAAACGTTCTTAGGTTTCCAATTAGGAACGAGTCCTTTAACCGCTATCTTAAAAGGTGAATATATATATATAATATTGATAGTTATTATCCCCGTAGCGACATATTATTCATTTAAGTTAAATGCTACAGCATCGATGAATAAAGAGCAGGAAGCTCAAATGAAGATGATGACTAATATTATGGTCGTATTTATGACTATTACCGCTGGTAGTATATCAAGTGGTATCGCTATATACTGGATCGTCTCACAATTATTTACTATAGCACAAAACTTATTAGTTAAAAGGAGTAAGGATAATGTTAAAAATAAATGAGTTCGAGGGTAAAACCTTAGAAGAAGCAACTAATAAAGCTATAACAGAATTAAATGCTAACTTAGATGAAATATTTATTAGTGATAGTGTCGAAGAAACTGGAAAATTATTTAAAAGTACCAAACATGTGATTAAAGTTATCGAGGTAACAGAATTAAAAAGATATATAAAGGAGATCATCGCTGATTTAAGTAGATTATTAGAAATTGATCTAAATTCAGAAATAAGAGTTCATGAAAATATCTTCAATGTTCTACTAGTATCATCAAATAATGCTATATTAATAGGAAAAGAGGGTAAAACTTTAGAAGCTATCCAAACTTTAATAAGACAGATTGTTCAAAACAATACTGATATGGATATAAAAGTCAATATCGATATCGCTGATTATAAAAATAATAAAATTAAAAACTTAGAACGCGTTGTTAAAAAAATAGCATATGAGGTTCAAAAAAGTAAAGTTGAAGCTTCATTAGATCCAATGAATTCTTTTGAAAGAAGAGCTATTCATAATTTAATTAAAGATATGGATCATTTAACAACCGAAAGTATCGGTGAGGGTAAAAATAGACATATCGTCATAAAATATGTAGAATAATGTTTTATAACATTATTTTTTTAAGAAAGGTGATTAAATGAAAAAAAAATATTACGAAGAATATTTAAAAATCATTGATCCTATTATAAATAACGAAGAATATATCAAAAGAAAAACGTACCGTCATCATCAAAATAAAACCGTCTATGATCATTGTCTTCAAGTATCTTACTTATCTTATAAAATTGCTAGACCTATACCTTATATTGATGAAAAAAGTGTAGCTATCGGCGGTATCTTACATGATTTTTATAATGAACCTTGGATGCATAAAAAAGAAAGAGCACCTTTTTTTAAAAAGCATGGTTTTGTTCATGCTAAAGAAGCTTTAGATAATTCCTATAAATATTTTCCCGAGTTAATGAATAAAAAAACCGCTAATGTCATCTTAAGACACATGTTTCCTCTTAATATCGTTCCACCTAAATATTTAGAAAGTTGGATTGTAACGATGGTCGATAAGATTGTTTCGATGGAAATTTTCTTTCAAAAAGAAACCTTGTCACAAATATTTAAAATAGGAAGGAGTGTCTAAATGGATACAACTATAGCAGCGATTTCAACCTCTTTATCACCATCTTCGATATCGATAATAAGAGTAAGTGGTAAAGATGCCATATCTATAACTAATAAGATATTTAAAGGTAAAGATTTAGATAAAGTAAAAAGTCATACGATTAATTATGGTTATATCGTCGATAATGATGAAATAGTCGACGAGGTATTAGTATCAGTTATGCGAGCTCCTAAAACTTTTACGATGGAAGATGTAACCGAAATAAATTGTCACGGTGGAATTATTCCTACTAAAAGAGTCCTAGAATTATTATATCTAAATGGCTGTGTTCCCGCTGAACCTGGTGAATTTACTAAAAGAGCATTTTTAAATGGTCGCATTGATTTATTAGAAGCTGAATCAGTTATGGATTTAATCGAAGCTAAAACCGATGAAATGGGAGCTATCGCTATCAATCAACTAAGTGGACAAGTTTCTAATATGATAAAAGAATTAAGAAATGAGGTTATGGATGTTCTAGCGAATATCGAGGTTAATATCGATTATCCAGAATATGATGATATCGAACAAATAACTAATAAAAAAGTTTTTGATAAATTAAATAATATCAAAGATAAAATTGAAATAATTTTAAAAAATAGTGAAAATGGTCAACTATATAAAACCGGTATTAAAACAGCCATCATCGGTAAACCAAATGTCGGTAAAAGTAGCTTACTTAATAATTTATTAGAAGAAGAAAAAGCGATTGTAACTGATATCGAGGGTACAACTAGAGATATTGTCGAGGGACAGATCAATTTAAACGGTGTAATTTTAAATCTAATCGATACCGCTGGTATAAGAAAAACTAATGATATTATCGAAGAAATCGGTGTAAATAAAAGTATTAAAATGATCGAAGAAGCTGATTTAATACTATATTTATTAAATAATAATGAAGAAATTACCGAAAACGATATCAAATTAATTAATGAAATAAAAAATAAAAATCATATTATCATTATCAATAAAATCGATTTAGAAAATAAATTAAACATTGATAATTTAAATTTAGATAATGTTATTAAAATAAGTATTAAAGAAAATACTGGTATCGATGATTTAAAAAATAAGATAATTGAATTATTCAATTTAAACAAAATCACTAATAAAGATATGAAATATTTAACTAATGCTAGAAGCATATCCCTTTTAAGACAATCATTAGATATTGTAAATGAAATACTATCTAATAACTATGAAGACGTATTGATCGATATGTTAGAAATAGATATTAAATCACTATGGGAAAAACTAGGTTCAATTATCGGTGAAACATATGATGATGAATTAATAGATCAAATATTCAGTCGCTTTTGTCTTGGAAAATAATTCACAAAAATGTGAATTTTTTTAAGATATCATTTGTAATTAAAATATATAAATAGTATAATACAAAAAGACAGGAAGTGACCAAATTGAAATATGAAATAATCGTTGTCGGTGGTGGTCATGCTGGATGTGAAGCATCGTTAGCATGCGCTAGAAAAAATCATCAAACATTATTAATAACTGGTAATATAAATAATATCGCTGATATGCCTTGTAATCCATCAATTGGTGGATCCGCTAAAGGAATTGTCGTAAGAGAAATCGATGCCTTAGGTGGTGAAATGGGTAAAAATGCTGATAAAGCTCAAATTCAAATTAAAATGTTGAACTATAAAAAAGGTCCAGCTGTTCAAGCTTTAAGAGCCCAAGCTGATAAAATAACTTATCCTAAAGAAATGTTAAAAACATTAAAAAGTACGAAAAATCTAGAAATTAAAGAAGCTATGGTTGAAGACTTAATCGTAAGTGATAATAAAATTAAAGGTGTTATTTTAAGTAACGGTGAAAAAATTTATTGTGATGCTTTAATTTTAACAACTGGTACTTATTTAAAAGCTGATATATTAGTAGGTAATACTAGAAGAAGAGAGGGACCACATGGTGAAAAGCCATCTAATTATTTAAGTGATAACTTAAAAAAATTAGGTTTTAAAATTAAAAGATTAAAAACAGGAACACCACAGCGTATCGCGAAAGATAGTATCGATTTTGAAAAAACAAAAATTGAATACGGTGATGATACCTATCATACCTTTAGTTTTGATGATAAACCTAATTATAAAATTGAAGATCAAATACCATGTCATTTAGTATATACAAATGCCCTTACCCATAAAATAATAAGAGATAATTTAAGTAAATCTAGTATGTATGGTGGTTTAGATGATATTGAGGGAGTTGGTCCTAGATATTGTCCATCTATTGAAGATAAAGTCGTACGTTTCGCTGATAAAGAAAAACACCAGTTATTTTTAGAGCCAGAAAGTTTATATTATGATGATATCTATATCCAAGGTTTTTCAACATCGATGCCTCATGATATCCAAGAAGAAATGGTTCATAGTATCGTTGGTCTTGAACATGCTAAAATCTTAAAATATGCTTATGCTATCGAATATGATGCTATCTACCCTACTCAGTTAAAAAGGTCACTAGAAACAAAAATAATTGAAAACTTATTTACCGCTGGTCAAATAAATGGAACGAGTGGTTATGAAGAAGCTGCTTGTCAAGGTTTAATCGCTGGAATAAATGCTTCTTTAAAACTAGAGGGTAAAGAACCATTAATATTAAAAAGAAATGAAGCTTATATTGGTGTTTTAATCGATGATTTAGTTTCAAAAGGTATTAAAGATCCATATCGATTACTTACCTCACGAGCTGAATATAGATTATTATTACGTCACGATAATGCTGATTTAAGACTTAGAGAACATGGTTATCAAGTTGGTTTGATCGATGAAGAACGTTATCAAAAATATTTAGATAAAATTAAAGATATTGAAAAATTGAAAGAAGAATTAAAAATCACTAAATTAAAACCAACGGAAGAGGTCAATAATTACTTAATATCATTATCATCCGCTCCTTTAAAAGATGGTATATCATTATATGATTTATTAAAAAGAACGGAAATAAATTTTGAAAATATTGAAAAATACTTTAAATTTGATTACGATGATGAGATTAAAGAAGAGGTTTTAATTCAAATTAAATACGAGGGTTATATTAAAAAAGCGAACGCTGAAGCTTTAAAAATGATAAAATTAGAAAATCAAAAAATACCTGATGATATCGATTATCAAAAAATAAGAAATATCGCTAGTGAAGCTAGGCAAAAATTAGAAGAGGTTAGACCAGAATCAATCGGTCAAGCTATAAGAATAAGTGGTGTAAATCCAACTGATATATCAATATTATCAGTATATATTAAAAAGGAATATCGAAATGAACAAAGATAAATTTATAGAAGAATTAAAAAAAATTAATATTGTAATTAATGATGATCAACTTGATAAGTTAGAAGAATATTACAATATATTGATTGAACAAAATAAAGTTATGAATTTAACAGGTATAACCTTAAAAGAAGACGTTTATTTAAAACACTTTTATGATAGTTTAACTTTAAATAAAATCATTGATCTTAATAATATAACTACCCTACTTGATATGGGAACAGGTGCTGGTTTTCCAGGTTTAGTAATTAAGATTGTCTTTCCAAATATTAAAGTAACTTTAGTTGATGCTTTAAATAAACGGGTAAATTTTTTAAATATGGTTAAAGAAAAATTAGGATTAGATGATTTAGAAATCATTCATGCAAGATGTGAAGAATATGCTAAAGAAATAAAAGAAAAATATGATCTTGTAACCGCTAGAGCGGTCGCTCATCTATCTAATTTATTAGAGTATTCAGCTTCAACTATTAAAATAAATGGTTATTTTGTAGCTATGAAAGCTAATATCGATGAGGAATTAAAAGAAAGTGAAAATGCTTTAGAAAAGTTAAATTTAAAATTGGATGAAAAATTAGAATTTAATTTACCGATTGAAAATAGTAAAAGAACTTTGTTAAAATTTAAAAAAATTTCTAAAACAAGTAGTAAGTATCCTAGAAATTATAATGAAATTAAAAAGAAAAGGTTATAAAATACGTCATAATGATAGACGTATTTTTAATACACTTTATAAATTGTTGTTAGTAGGAACTATATAGCCATCACAGTGTTTACATTTAAAGATCGGTTCGGAATTTAATTGATTACCTACTTTATTAGCGGTTTTGATTAATTCAACTAGATCGTAAGGAATTTCTGTTTCATAATCGCATCTATTACATTTATATTTTTTAAAGTTATTATTATCTATGTTATTAGTTTCTAAATTTTTATTATCTTCATCGATAAAAAATTTATACATATCAACGCCTAATATTAAGGAAATTCTATATAAAGCACCTAATGAAAAAGATTGGTGTTTTTTACTTTCTAATCCTGAAACAAATGAAAGAGAATAGTTTATTTTTTCCGCTAATTTGGCTTGTGTTAACTTTTTTTCTTTACGATATTTTTTAACATTTAAACCAACAACTCCATATATATAATTTTCATCATCTTTATTAAATGTCATAATCCACCTCTAGTAATATTATCTAATATAAATGTCATTAATTTATAGTAATATTTGTACAATTATTATTTAATTTTTTATAAAAATTGTAAAAATAATACAACTTTTCATATAATTATGGTATAATATTGTAAAAATAGAGGGAGATGATTATGAAAATGTTTAATTATTTGAAAAAATATTACAAGTTAGTTATATCATTTGTTTTAGGTGTAATGATAACTACTATGGTAGGTTATGGAGTTGGTTATGCTGTTGATAATATACCTAGTGATGGTGTTAGTTATGTAAAGAATAATAAAACTATTACTGTTAAACAAGCTTTAGATGAGTTAATAAATACGTCACTAACTAGAATTGATGATTTGGAAGCAAAGGCTAAAATTTATAAGTATGCTTATTTATATGATGCCGTTAATGTTGGAGATTATGTAGATTATGATGCTGGTAATTGGACAGCTGACGTTCCAATACCAAGTGTAGTAGGAGAATTTGGTGGATATAAAGCTAATACAAGTAAAAATGCTAGTGTGGTATGTTGGGAGCCAAGAGGTACAACAGACTTGAAAGGCTGGCGTGTACTTAAAAAAGTAAATAACCAAGTCTACCTAGTCCACGCTGGCCAACCTGAGTGTCATTATCACAAAAATGGATATAATGATACAAGTATCGAAGCTTTAAATAAACGAGCAAATGAATATAAGAATGAATATGCGGTGTCCGCTCATGCTATGAATTATCAAGAAGCATATGATATTGATAAAACTGAATTAGATGTTGCTACCAATAATGATTTACGAAAAACTGGAGCATTTTATTATCTGGCAACACCTTACCAAACTGAAGATGATAAAAATTGGTTGTATGGTGTTAGGCAAGATGGTGCTATAACTTATATAGGTTATGCAACTGGTCTAGCGACTGGCTTTCGTCCTGTTGTAGTTTTAAAAGCAGGTATTTTAACGACAGGAAAAGGAACAGATGAATTTGGACAACCTGCATGGAAACTAGTTGAAATGAAATAATGTAGTTGAGCTGATAATTCAACTTTTTTTCTTTCACCAAAATAAAACAGTATTGAAAATATAATATAAATTTAGTATAATTGATATGTAAAATAAAATAGGAGTAGACAAGAAAAATGAAAGAGAAAATAAAGCTTGGGGGGGGGTTATCTACTAATAATTTTGGTACTATTAGTAGTAACTAATGGTATTACGTATGGAGCTAGTCAGTTAACTAGCGATGGTGTGAGCTACCAGAAAAATGGTGAAACTATAACAGTGACGAAAGCGCTAGACGATTTAATCAATACGTCACTAACTAAAATTGATGAATTAGAGGCAAAAGCTAAAATTTATAGATATGCTGAATTGGTAGACGTTGTTGAAATTGGAGATTATGTAAATTATGATGCTGGTAAATGGTCTACGTCGAAAACAAAGCCAGAAAGTCAGGGGCAGTTCGGTGGATATAATGCTAATACTAGCAAAAATGCCAGTGTTGCATGTTACGAAGAAACAGCTCCAAAATATCAAGGATGGAGAGTTTTGTCAAAAGATACAAATTCTAGAACTGTAACTATCATTCATGCTGGTCAACCCGAATGTTATTATCATGCTAGTGGATATAGCGATGCAAGTGTAGAACTTTTAAATAAAGAAGCAGAACAATATATGAATACATATGCAAAGTCAGCACGTTCAATTATTGGAGATGACATAAATTCTTTGGGTGGTAATGATTTAAGAAATATCGGATCAGAATATTGGTTGGCGTCTAAGAATGGTCAATACCATTTATATATGGTTCGTGCATCAGGTGGAGAAGCATGGTCTCATACTGCTGCAATGGGTTTCCGTCCAGTAATTGTCTTAAAATCTGAAACATTAACCAATGGTAAAATAAAAGATCAATTTAATAATGATGCTTGGAAACTAATTTAACTATATATATAAAAGATTAATCACTAACAAAATTAATCTTTTTTTATTATTTCCCAAAAATTGATTGCATTATTTTCAAAAATATAGTATCATTGTATGTATAAGAATAAGAAAGGGTGTACTGGTATGAATATAGAAAGAGAAGTACAAATTTTAAATATAAATGATATTTTGCCTAATAGATTTCAACCAAGAATTACCTTTGATGAAAAAGCTATCATGGAATTAGCGGAATCAATCAAAACTCATGGTGTAATTCAACCAATTGTCGTAAGAAAAGTAGCAGATAAATATGAAATTATCGCTGGTGAAAGAAGATATAAAGCTAGTATCATCGCAGGTAAAACAACCATTCCAGCTATTGTAACTGATTTAGATGATAAAGATAGTGCCGAGGTAGCGTTAATTGAAAACGTTCAAAGACAAGATTTAACACCTATCGAAGAAGCTATATCTTATAAAAAAATCTTAGATATGGGATATCTAAATCAATCAGAACTAGCAACAAAATTAGGCAAAACACAATCAACAATCGCTAATAAACTACGTCTTTTAAATTTAACAGACGAGGTTCAAGAAGCATTATTAAAAGAAAAAATATCTGAAAGACACGCCCGTTCTTTATTAAAATTGGATAAATCTAAACAAAATGAAATGCTTAATCGTATTATAACTGAACGAATGACAGTTAGAAAAACCGATGAAGAAATTGCAAAAATAACTAACAACGTCGAAATGTTAGATTTCGGCAAAAAGGAGGATGTGTCTATGAATAATCAAATAAATAGTTCTAATATTCCAACTTCACC
Source organism: uncultured Bacilli bacterium (assembly GCA_947629265.1). Taxonomy (GTDB): domain Bacteria; phylum Bacillota_I; class Bacilli_A; order RF39; family UBA660; genus HGM10857. The sequence continues at coordinate 65,682 of CANRCZ010000003.1, forward strand.
AATAATTGAACCAAATCCTATGAATAACGTGCCAAACGTACCAAATGTTTCTCAAGACTTAAATGTTGATAATATGGTACCAGAACCAAATATCGAACCATTCAATATCGATACTTTATCTACTAATGATAATCTTCAAACAGTACCAACATCAAATAGCTATTTAGATGAAATACCAACAACAGAAACTATCAATCCAGGATTTATGGATATTAATAAAATCGAAGCTGAAGCTACTAATATCAATCCTACTATGGGTAATAGCGGTTCATTCATTAATAATGAACCAAACCAAAACCTAGATAGCATAATTAATCAACCAACATATACAACACCAATTGATCAACCAAATGATAATGGTCAACCAGCAGGTGGAAGATTTTTCTCTAATCAAATAGAAGAACCTAATCAACCTCAAGATAATAATTTAGATAATATGTTTGATAGTAACAACATATTTACTCAAGATATGAATTTTAATCAACCACAATTTGATCAACCATATCAAAATCAAACCAATAACGCTAACAACAATGCTGGCTTTAACCCAGCTTTAGCAAGTTTTAACTTAGGTAGTCAACCACAATTTGATGCTCCACAACCAGAACCAGCACCACAAAATATAAATACAAGTGTTGTTGAACTTGGTGGAACAGGATTTATGAACGAAGAACCAATCTTACAACCATTAATGAACAATAACGAACCAGTTGTTAGACATGATATGAAAGAAGCTATATCAATAATTAGAAGCTGTTCAAAACAAATTGAAAACTTAGGATTTAAGTTAGACGTTGAAGAGATAGATTTTGAAAATTTCTATCAAGCAACATTCAAAATCGAAAAACCATAAAATTACATTTATTATGTAATTTTTTTAATCTTTAAATTATCACAATTATATGATATTATATATCAAGAAAGAGGAATAATATGGACTTATATAATATGCTTACTAATATATCAAATATCGATATTGAAACCGAAATAAAAAATGCAATCACTAAAATAAAAAAAGAATACAACAATCTAACAACCGATAGAACATGTTTTATATATAGTAGTTTAATATATGAAGAACTATCAAAAAAACATATTTTAACAAAAATAATAAGTACTAAAGATTTTAATATGGAATATGAGCATCGTTTTATCTTAATCCCCTATCAACAAGATAACTACTTTTTAATCGATTTAACATATCAACAATTCTTTAATAAAGTACCTACTTATTTTCAAAGTTTAATCGAAAATGGTTATCAACTAGTAACTAAAGATGATATTAAATTTTATATCGATTTAATTATAAACGCTACGTCAAAAAAGATTACTAATAATGAACAAAATAAATATAGTTCCAAATAAAAAATAGGTTATCCTATTTTTTTATAAATAATTTTTTAATTTTATCTAATAATCCACTTAAATATAAAATATTTAAGATTAAACAAATTAATGTTAAAGATAGTGCAAAATCTTTCATATTTTGACAAGGTCTACTAGGAATATAACCAAAACCATTTGTTATTTCAAGTAAAAGATAAAATACAAAGATGATTAAAGTTCCTAATGACATATCAAGTATTTTCATTTTTAAAACCTTTTTTTCAATATCACTATATTGTGCAACCTTTGTTAATATATCCTTTGTTTCACTATTCATTTTATCACTCTTCCTCTCTCCATTAATGATTTCTCTAATATCGACGTCATAAAAATCCGCTAATTCAACTATAATACTTAAATCAGGCATATTATTCCCTGTTTCCCAACGAGATACGGTTCTGTTTGATACATTAAATTTTTCAGCTAATTGTTCTTGAGTTAAATTTTTTTCTATTCGTAATCTTTTTAAGAAAATTCCAATTTTTCCTTGATCCATATTTTGTAACTCCTCCTTTCAAATTAATCATAATATAATTGATTAATAAATTACACGACATAAAATGAGAATGACATTTTTAATAGATTTTATCTTAAAAATTTATTTAATTATAACATTATTCATAAAAAAACATCAATTGATGTTTATATAACAAAGACTAGTGTATAGTAAACAGCGAATAAAACTAACATTATACCACCCTCTAATTTAGTAATTTTTCTATCTGTTGTTGCAAAGATAAAGATTAATAAAGAAGAGATAATCAACATAACTAAATCCATCATTTGAAAACTTGTCGGTGTAATCGTTCCAAATATCGCTACTGGAATACCTAAGACTACACAAATATTAAATATGTTACTACCGATAATATTACCAACTAATAGATCCTGCTCCCCTTTTTTAGAAGATACGATAGTCGTAACTAATTCTGGTAATGACGTACCAAACGCTATGATAGTAAGAGCGATAATTCTATCACTTAATCCTAATATCCTAGCGATACTTGATGCATTATCAACTACTAGATCACTACCGATAATTATACCGATAATACCTACTATTACTAAAATAAGCGATTTACCTAATCTAAATTGTGGTTTTTCATTATCTTTTTTTTCTTTTTTTTGTAATGCTAATGTAATTAAATAATAGACGAATACAGTAAAAAATAACAATATAACTAAAGCATCAGAACGAGTTATTTGATTTACAGTATAATTCGCTAATTTAACATCCAAAAATATTACTACTAATAAGGTCGATATTAATAATGCAAGTGGTAATTCTTTACGTACAGTATTATCCTTAATTTTAATTGGACATATAATAGCCGCAATACCTAAAATTAATAAAATATTTAATATATTACTACCGATGACGTTTCCTAAAACCATATCCGTACTACCAGACGCTAAAGCACTCATCGATACAGCAAATTCAGGAGCACTAGTACCAAAAGCTACGATCGTTAAACCTATCAACATTTTAGGAACTTTAAAATTTTGAGCAGTTGAAGATGCTCCGTCGACAAAAATATCAGCACCTTTAATTAAAAATATAAATCCAAGTATCAATAATAAAATATTGAAAAACATTTTATCACTCTCCTACTATGTAATTGTATCATAAAATTTATAGTTATTGAATTATAATTTAATTTATTATATATAAATATATATTGTTTATAATATTTTTATATGAAAGTTTAGTTACCTTGTCTTATCATAAAATAAATGTTAAAATAAATTATTGGAAAGTATCTTATTATTTTGTGATAACATTTGTATTCTATTAAAAAAGTTAGATTTTAAAAATAAAATTTAGATACGAATTTTATAGTTATAGTAAGGAGGCATTTATGTTTAAACTAGTATCAAAATATAAACCAAGTGGTGATCAACCCCAAGCTATTAAAAAACTAGTAGATGGTGTTAATAATGGTGAAAAATATCAAGTATTACTAGGAGCTACTGGAACTGGTAAAACTTTTACTATCGCTAATGTTATAAAAGAAATTAATAAACCAACTTTAGTTTTAGCTCATAATAAAACTTTAGCTGGCCAACTTTATGCTGAATTAAAAGAGCTATTTCCAGATAATCATGTTGAATATTTTGTATCCTACTACGACTATTATCAGCCTGAAGCATATGTCGCTAAAACTGATACATATATCGAAAAAGATGCCGCTATCAACGATGAAATAGATGAATTAAGACATGCAGCAACCTCAGCCTTATTAAACAATCAAGACGTCATTGTCGTAGCTAGTGTATCATGTATCTACGGTATTGGTGAAATAGAAGACTATCGCGACAAAATGCTAACTTTAAACGTCGGTGATGAAATATCAAGAGAAGAAACGATGGTAAAATTAGTTGATATGTTGTATGAAAGAAACAATATCGAACTTAAAAGAGGAACTTTTAGAGCTCGTGGTGATGTCTTAGAAATAATGCCCATAAATCAACATGGTAAAGCTATTAGAGTTGATTTTTTCGGTGATGAAATCGATAAAATCGTCGAATATGATACCCTTACTGGTACAGTTACAAGTAATAAAAAAAGTATATCCCTTTTTCCAGCTAGTCACTTTGTAACTAGTGAAGAAAAATTACATAAAGCTGTCGATAATATTAAAATAGAATTAGAAGAGAGATTAAAATATTTTAAAGAAAACAATAAATTGTTAGAATATCAACGTTTGATGGAAAGAACTAATTACGATATTGAAATGTTGTTAGAAACAGGATCATGTAGAGGTGTTGAAAACTACTCAAGACATATGGCTTTAAAAGAAGCTGGCGCTACCCCTACTACCCTAATCGATTTTTTTCAAGGTGATTACTTATTAATCGTCGATGAATCACATGTTACCTTACCTCAAGTAAGAGGTATGTATAATGGTGATCAAGCTAGAAAAAAAGTATTAGTTGATTATGGTTTTAGATTACCAAGTGCTATGGATAACCGACCATTAAAATTTGATGAATTTGAAAAGAAAATTGATCAAGTTATCTGTGTATCCGCTACCCCAGGTGATTATGAACTAGAAAAATCTAACAATGTCGTTGAACAGATAATTAGACCAACTGGTTTATTAGATCCTCTAATCGAGGTTAAACCAACCAAAGGTCAAATTGATGATTTATTAGAACAGATTAATAATACTAAAGCAAAAGATGAAAGAGTTTTAATTACAACCTTAACTATTAGAATGGCTGAAGAACTAACTAGTTACCTTAAAAATTTAGATATTAAAGTAGCATATCTTCATAGTGAAATTAAAACCTTAGAAAGACTTAAAATTATTAGAGATTTAAGATTAGGTAAATACGACGTTTTAGTTGGTATAAACTTATTAAGAGAGGGTTTGGATATACCAGAGGTATCTTTAATTGCTATTATGGATGCTGATAAACAAGGTTTTTTAAGAAGCTCAAGGAGTTTAATTCAAACTATAGGTAGAGCCGCTAGAAATAGTAACGGAAAAGTTATCATGTATGCTGATAGTATCAGTGAATCGATGGAATACGCTATTAATGAAACTAAAAGACGACGTGAAATTCAAGAAAAATATAATAAAGAACATAATATTGTACCAAAGACTATTATTAAAGAAATAAGGGATGTAATCTCTAATAATAATGAATTAGAAGAAACTAATGAGCAACAATTAACTAAAGAAGAAAGAGCTAAAATGATTGTCGATGTTGAAAATGAAATGCATAAAGCAGCTAAGGAACTAGATTTTGAAAGAGCTATGGAATTAAGAGATATTTTATACGAATTAAAACAAAATAAGTAAAATATGTTATAATAGTAAAGAGATGATGAAAATGAAACGAATAGATAAAATTTTAGAAACAGGTATTTATATAGTAGGTTATGCTTTAATTTTGGTAGCTATGTCGCAAATATTTGTTAAGACGATTCAAATAGATAATAGTTTATTTGGATTATGGGGATTATTGATATCGTTAGTTATCTTTATAATGAATAAAACTGTTAAACCGATTATCTTTAAATTAACCCTACCAATAACCGCTTTAACCTTAGGAATATTTTATCCGTTTATTAACTTGTTTATATTAAAACTAGTAGATTTTATCTTTTTAAATCATTTTAATATCAGAGGTATCGTTATGAGTTTTTTAATCGCTATATTAATATCATTTGTTAATATGGTTATGGACAAGATAATCATTCAACCATTATTAAGGAGGAGATAAAATGAACCCTATCGCTATTAAAATAGGAATTGTTAGTATTTATTGGTATTCAATTATTTTAGTTGTAGCTTTTTTATTAGGAGGTTTACTAGCTTTAAAAGAAGCTAAAAAAAGAAATATTCAAACTGACGTTATGATCGATTATTTCTTTTATTTAGTACCTATTTCATTAATTGGAGCTAGGTTATATTATGTAATTTTTAACTTTAGTTATTATCAAGAAAATTTGATAGATATTTTTAAAGTATGGGAAGGTGGATTAGCTATTCATGGTGGTGTTATAGCCGGTTTACTTGTAACTTATTTTTATACTAAGAAAAAAGATATACCTCTTTTAAAAATGACTGATATTATGGTAGTTAGTTTAATATTAGGACAAGCTATTGGTAGATGGGGAAATTTTTTAAATCAGGAAGCTTATGGACCAGCTATATCATTAAGTGGACTTGAAAGTTTACATATTCCTAAATTTATTATTGATGGAATGAATATCGGTGGTGTTTATTATCAACCAACTTTCTTGTATGAGTCAATATGGTGTTTAATTGGTTTTATCATTATTTATTTAATTAGAAGATTTAAAAAGAATAATGTTGGTGAGGTCACATCATATTATTTGGTATGGTATGGCATTGGTCGATTATTGATTGAGGGTTTTAGACAAGATAGTTTAATGTTATTTGATTTTAAAGTAGCTCAAATTGTATCAGCTATTATGATATTAGTTGGTATTATTATATTTAATTATTCTCTTAATAAAAATGTCAAGTATGAATAGTTAATATGTTGAAAATATGATATAAATATTATATAATTAGGATGTAAAATAAAGAAAAGGAGACAAGAGAAATGAAAGAAAAAATAAGGCTTGGGGGGGGGTTATTTACTAATAATTTTAATACTATTAGTGGTAACTAATGGTATAACGTATGGAGCTAGTCAGTTGACTAGCGATGGTGTGAGCTACCAGAAACAAGATGGAAATTTAACAACGGTGAAAAGTGCGTTGGATGAGTTGATAACCAAATCATCTAAAGTTAATGATTTGGAGAAAAAAGTAACAGATTATGAAAAAGGTGTTCATTATTTGTTTGACGTAGCAAAAGTCGGAGATTATGTATCCTATGATGCTGGAATATGGGCTTCAGCAACTGCTAAACCAACAAAGCAAGGCGACTTTGGCGGAAATGAAGCGAATAAAAATAAAGGATATAGTGTATCGTTATGTGATAATACTACTACCTCGTTAAATGGATGGCGTGTACTTTCTAAAGATGAAGAAAATAAAACCGTAACTATCGTACATGCCGGTCAACCCGAATGTTATTATCACGTATACAATTCTGAAAATCAAAGCTCTAGTGTAAAAGCATTAAATGAGCGTGCGAATAAATATAAGAATACGATATATGCAGACTCAGCGCATGCCCTAGATTACAATGAGGCAAAAGAAATCACTACTAATATAAGTTCTACTGAAGATGATTTACGAAAAACAGGTGCCAGATACTGGTTGGCCACTCCTTATAATGATGATGCCTTGTATTACGTGAGCACCACTGGTAGCATTAACAATAATGGCTACAATTTCGATTCATGGGGTTTTAGACCTGTTATAGTTCTTAAATCTAGTGTTATAACTACAGGAAAAGGCCAAGATCAAGTTGGAAATTCAGATACATGGATAATAGCATAATAATATCTAAAAATGTTAAAGCTGAAAATTCAGCTTTTTTTCTTTTTGATGATTGAAAATATAATGTAAATTTAATATAATATAAAATATAAGACAAAATTCTACAATTAACTGTGCGATTATAATTTACAGATTGGAAATGATACTATGGATAAAACAAATGAACAAAATGATTTATTAATATATAAAAATAAAGATGGCGATATAGTTGTTGATGCAATTTATAAAGATGAAACTTTGTGGCTTACTCAAAAAGGAATGTCTAAAGTTTTTAATGTTGGAGTATCGGCAATTTCAAAACATTTAAAAAATATATTTGATGAGGAAGAATTAAATGAGAGTGTGGTTGTTTCCAAAATGGAAAATACCACTCAACATGGAGCGATTAAAGAAAAAATACAAACAAATAAAGTTAAAATTTATAATCTTGATGCTATAATTGCGGTTGGTTATCGAGTTAATTCTAAAAAAGCAACTGAATTTAGAATATGGGCAACTAAAATACTGAAAGAATATATGATAAAAGGTTTTGCTTTAAATGATGAGAGATTTATAAGTGGAAATAAATTTAGCACACAATATTTTAATGAATTATTAGAAAGAATTAAAACTATTAGAGTAAGCGAAAGAATGTCTTATC